>JAXDLF010000127.1:0-27022 GCA_034666765.1 Chloroflexota bacterium | reverse complement strand
CACGAGCTCGTCCCCGGCCAGGACGACCTCGGCGCTCACCAGGCGTGACGGATCGCCCCAGGCGCCCGTCGTCGCGGCGCGGCCGGGGACCACCCCGAGCGGATCGATGAGGAGCGCGGCCAGGACGAGGTTCGCGATGGCGACGATGGGATACAGCGGTGCGCGCACGAGCCGCGGCGCGGCGGAGGCCAGGGCCAGCGAGAGCGCGGCACCGAGATCGAGGAGGTAGTTGATGGTGGCGCCCTCGCGCCCGCCGAGAACGACCACGACGACCGCGCCGACCGCGTACGCGGCGATCGGGCCCGAGAACGCGCGCGCGGTGAGCCCCACGCCGACCGCCGCGGCGTAGATGACGACGGCCAGGAACGCGAGCAGCGCCGCGGACTGCGCGGACCACGGCAGGGCGTTCCAGGTGATGACATGCCGGAAGAGGCCCTCGTAGCCGAACGGCAGGAGTGCGAGCGCCGCGACCGCGATCGCGATCGCCCCGCCCCGCGCGAATGACCGAAGGAGGGCCCGGTCCCGCCAGGCGATCCACACGAGCAGCGCGAGCAGCGGCACGGCCGCCGTCGGCTTGGTCAGGACGGCCAGGACGAGCAGCGCGGCCGCGAGACCCGGACGCCGCCGCTCGAGCACGACGACCGCGCCGACCGTGAGCGCCAGGGCCACGAGATCCGGCTTCACCGCCGGACCCCAGATCGCGACGGGCGCGAAGGCCAGCCAGCCGAGGCCGAGCGCGGCCGCGAACCGGCGCCCGCCGGCGCGGGCGCGCCACGCGATGAGACCCGCAGTCGCGAGCGTCGCGCCGATGCTCACGATCCGACCGGTCACGAACGGATCGCCGACCGACGCGAGGAGGAAGTATCCCGGTGGGTAGTTCGCCGCGGTGAAGGCCGAGCCGCCGGGGTCCACGTACGTCGCGAGGGTGCGTGTGAGGATCGCGGCGTGCGCGACGGCGCCCTCGCCGTACAGCACCGGCCCGCCGAGCAGGAGCGCCTGGGCCCACGCGAGGAGCGCGAGGGCGGCCATGACCCCGGCCGCCACCGCGTACACGATCCACGCCGTGGACGTGCCGCGCCCGGTCATCGCCGATCCAGCAGCGAGCGCCCGGTCATGCGAGCCGGCACCGGGATCCCGAGCAGCCCGAGCAGCGTGGGCGCGACGTCCACGAGGCCGCCGTCCCGGATCGTCCAGCGGTCCGGATCGCGTGACACGAACGCGACCGGCACCGGGTTGGTGCTGTGCTGGGTGTTGATGCCGCCGTCGGGGAACCGCATCTCCTCGACATTGCCGTGGTCGGCGGTCAGCAGGACGCAGCCGCCGGCGGCAAGGGCCGCATCGACGGTCGCTCCGACGGCCGCGTCCGTCGCGGCCATGGCGCGCAGGGCAGGCTCGAACATGCCGGTGTGCCCGACCATGTCCGGATTCGCGTAGTTCACGATCGCGAAGTCGTACGTCCCTCCGGCAATGGCTTCCCTCAGCGTCGCGGCCACCGCCGCGGCGCTCATCTCCGGTGCGCGGTCATACGTCGTCACCTTCGGCGAGGGCACCAGCAGGCGATCCTCCCCGGTGAACGGCTCCTCGCGACCGCCGTTGAAGAAGTACGTGACGTGCGCGTATTTCTCCGTCTCCGCGACGTGGAATTGCCTGAGGCCGCGCTCGGCGATGACCTCGGCGATCGGGATCACCGCCGCCGGCGGGAACGCGACGAGCACGTCAGGCAGACCCAGCTGGTACTCGGTGAACGTGACGTACGTCAACCCGCGGGGCACGCGGGCCCGCGCGAATCCGTCGAAGTCGGGCTGGAGGAGCGCCCAGCTGAGCTGGCGCGCGCGGTCCGGCCGGAAGTTGAAGAAGATGATCGCGTCCCCGTCGGCCACGGGCCGGCCCGCACCGACGACGTGCGGCTCGAGCAGCTCGTCCTTGCACTCGGCCGATCGGTAGCACGCGCGCAGGGCCTCTTCGGCGCTCGCGACGACCGGACCGCCGGCATCCACGATCGCGCGGTACGAGCGTTCGGTCCGATCCCAGCGCTTGTCCCGATCCATCGCGTAGAACCGGCCGTGCACCGTCGCGATCGGGGCACCGACCTGGCCGATGAGCGGCAGCGCGCTTCGGGGCGGCATGTCGCGACCGTCGAGGAACGCGTGCACGACCACGTCCCGTACGCCCTCGCGTTTCGCCAGATCGACGAGCGCGGCCAGGTGCCGCATGTCGGCGTGCACGCCGCCCGTCGACAGGAGGCCCATGAGATGGAGCGTGTGCCCGTCCCGGGCCGCCGCGCAGGCGGCTCGCAGCGCCGGGTTGCGGAAGAAGCTCCCGTCGGCGATCGCACGGTCGATCGACTCCAGGGCCTGCGGCTCGGCGTAGCCCGCGCCCATCGTGAGGTGCCCGACCTCGCTGTTGCCCATCACCCCGGCGGGAAGCCCGACGGCGGTGCCGCTCGCCTCGAGCGCCGCATGGGGGTGGTCACGCAGGATCGCGTCCAGCCGCGGCGTGTCCGCGCGCGTCGCGGCATTCCATGGCGAATCCGGCGCGATGCCCCACCCGTCCAGCACGCAGAGCACCACGGGCCGGTAGGCCCCGGTCAACCGCCGAACGCCTTCACGATCGCCGCGAACTCGTCGGACTTCAGTGACGCTCCCCCCACGAGCGCGCCGTCGATGCCGTCCGCGCGCGCGAACTCCGCGACGCTCGCGGCCGAGACGCTGCCGCCGTACAGCACCCGGATCGCATCGGCCGGCACGCCGTGGACCCGCAGGGCGGTGCGGATCGTCCGCGCCGCGGCGGTCGCGTGCGCGCCGGTGGCCGGGCGGCCGGTGCCGATCGCCCAGATCGGCTCGTACGCGACGACGAGACGCTCCGCGGTGATGCCGCGGACATCCATGAGGTCGCGGTCGATCTGCCGCTGCAGGACCGCGGCGGTCTCCTCGGCGGCGAATTGGGCCTCGGTCTCGCCGACGCAGAGGATCGCCCGAAGTCCCGCGCCGAGGACCCGCGCGAGCTTGCGCGCCACGCGCGCGTCGTCGTCGCCCTGATCGCGGCGGACCTCGGAGTGGCCGACGATCGCGCCGGCCGCCACGCCCCGAAGCATCGCGACGCTCAGCTGGCCGGTGTACGCGCCCGACTCCTCCCAGTGCACGTCCTGCGCGTAGACGCCGACGTCCGAGCCGCGCAACGTCTCGGCCACCGCGATCAGCGCGATGGCCGGAGGCGCCACGCCGACCTCCGTACCGGGGTGCGGCACGGCGGCGACGGTTCGGGCCAGGGCGATCGCGTCCGCGACGCTCGCCGGATTCATCTTCCAGTTGCCGACGACGAGCCGCCCGCGGGTCACGCCTCCGCCTCCTCGACGAGCCGCCGGAGACGCGACCGCACGACCCACTTCGTCGTGCCGAGCCGGCCGGCGAGGTCGCCGAGCGTCGCGGCGGGCGCGCGCAGCCGGGCCCTCGCGGCCTGCCGCAGCGGCGCCGGAAGCCGGGCCAGCCGCCCGGCCCGCGAGAGCGCCCGGATGGCCTCGGTCTGGGTGCGCGCGGCCACGACCGCACGCGCGAGGTTGGCGGCTTCGGCGTTGACCAACGCGTTGGTGCGGCCGCGGACCTCGCGCGACACCCGCCGCGCCTCGAACCGGAGCAGCGTCTCACTCGCCCCGCACGCCCGGAGGTAGGCGGCGATGAGCTCGGCGTCGCGGATCGTGAACACCAGCTGCCCGCGCCGCGAGCGGATCGCCGGCGCGAAGCCCTCGCGCCCGAGGATCGACGCCGCCCGGCGGATCTCGCCGCGCGGCGGCCGGAGCTCGAGGAGGTAGCCCGACGGACCGGCGGACACGGAGCCGCCGGCCAGCAGCAGGCCGCGCAGGTACGTGCGGCGGCAGCACGCCCGTCGGAACAGCGAGCCCGGGTCGGCCTCCTCGGTCCGCCGCGCGACGCGCCGGGCCGGCGCACCGAGATGCCCCGCGCGCGGCAGCAGGGCCCCCAGCACGCGCGCGTCGCAGGGCCGGAGCGGCAGGCGCGAGAGCTCGGCCTTGACCTCATCGGACAGCGGCGATCGCTCGCGCGCGAGCACGCCGCGGGTCACGTGCGCACGTCGGGCTTGTCGCGGTCGCGATGCTCGACCACGACGTCGCCGGTCCACGACTCGCGGAGGCGACGCGCGACCTCGTCGGCGATCGCGACCGAACGGTGCCGGCCGCCGGTGCAGCCGAACGCGATCCCCAGCCGGGCCTTCTTCTCCTCCTCGTAGCGCGGCAGCAGGAACTCGAGCAGCGGCATGAGCCGGTCCAGGAACGCGCGCGTGGCCGGGTGGCCGAGGACGAAGTCGCGCACCGGGCCGTCGCTGCCCGACAGCGGCCGCAGCCCATCGATGTAGAAGGGGTTCTCCATGAACCGAACGTCGAACACGACGTCGGCGCTCGGGGGGAGTCCGAACTTGTACCCGAAGCTGACGAGCTGCACGAGCATGCCCGCGGTCCCTTCGCCGTACAGCGAGTGGAGGGTGTCCCGCAGGTCCTTGACCGTGAGGTGCGTCGTGTCGATGACCTTGTCGGCGCGCGCGCGCAGGTCCACGAGCAGCCGGCGCTCCTCTTCGATGGACGGCTGCACCCCGCCGGTCGTCTCCAGCGGATGCCGATGGCGCGTCTCGCTGTACCGGCGAAGCAGGACCTCGTCCGACGCGTCGAAGAACAGGACGTGCGGGCGGGTCCCGGCCCGATCGAGCTGCTCGAGTTGCGCCGCGGCGTCCGCGAACAGCGCGCCGCTCCGCGCGTCCACCACCATGGCGACCTGGGGATGCCCACCCTTGCGAGCGACGTCGAGGGCCGAGGCCATGAGCGCCGGCGGCAGGTTGTCGAGGATGTAGTAGTCGAGGTCCTCGAAGACCTTTGCGGCCTGAGACTTACCGGCGCCGGAGAGGCCGGTGACCACGACGAAATCGGGCCGCGCGGTCACGACCTAATGCGGGATGATGCGCGCGACGACGAAGCCGACGATGCCGATGACCAGCGCGCCGATGATCGCGGTGATGATGTTGTCGACCTGGAACCCGAGCGCGGGGATGGCCGAGACGAGCAGGAGCATCAGGCCCGCGACCACCAGCTGGAAGAGGCCCAACGTCAGGCAGGTGATCGGCATCGCGATCAGCGAGATGATCGGACGCACGAACGCGTTCACCACGCCGAGCACGAGCGCCGTGAGGCCCAGGGAGATCCATTTGTCCGCGTCGCCGTAGCCGTATGCGGCGTGGCCGTAGGAGATGCCGGGGATCAGGGCTGCCGCGACCGCGATGGCGATCGCGTTGATGACGACGCGGCCGATCAGTCCCATGCCGGTGATATTAGGCGGCTAGTACTGGTTGATGGTCCCGAGCCGCCGGATCCGCCGATCGGCCCGCCGGTACGCCCAGAGGCCGATCGGGAACGCGATCGCGGTGGTCAGGACCAGCGCGACGTATTCGAGCGCCGGATCGAACAGCGGCCGCGACCCAAGCCCAGCCTGCCTGATGAGATCCATCGCGTACGTGGTCGGGAGCGCGTAGGCGATCGGCTGGAGCACGCCCGGCAGGAGGACCACCGGGAACGCCGCGCCGGAGGCCGTCGCGAAGAGAAAGTTCGTGCAGTCGATGAAGAAATTGGCCTCTTTGATGAGGAGCACGACCGCCGCGAGGAGGTACGCGATCCCGATCATGGCCACGATGGCCAGCACGACGGCGGGCAGGGCGTAGACGATCTCGGGCCGGAAGCGCAGCCCGAAGAAGGCGATCCCGATCGCGAAGATCGCCACCTGGCTGAACGCGAACCAGAACAGCCCGCCGAGCGCGCGGCCCAGCACGATCACCTCGCGCGACGTCGGCGTCAGCCACGTCGGCTCGAGCGTGCCGGCCTCCATCTCGTTCCGGATGGACATCGCCATGGCCCAGAACGCGGTCGCGACCAGACCGCTCATCACGCCACCGAGGAAGATGAACCCCGTCAAATCGGTCGTGCCGATGGTCTTCTCGAGGCCGACGACGTGGCCGGCGACGGCGAACGACGCTCCGAACAGGAGCGCCGGAAGTACGCCCTGATAGAGCGGCGTGAAGATCTGCGACGCGACGACGAAGCGGTACCGCGAGACGTTGCGGATGTCCTTCCGCGCGATGGCGATGGCCGCGCGCAGCTCGCCCATCAGTACCGCCCGAGCATGCCGCTGCGCCTGGCGCTCGCCTCGAGCCAGCGGAATACGACCACCGCCAGGATGGCGAAGGCGGCGGCGAGCCCGATGAGGCTCGCGGCCGCCGGTACGAGGTCCGCCACCGTCGCGGACCGAAGAAGCGCGCCCCGCATCGCGTCCACGATGTACGTCGGCGGCATCGCCGACGCGGCGGCCTGCGCCCAGCTCGGCAGCATCGCGATCGGGAACGTGATGCCACAGAGCATCGAGAGGCCGCCGCGGGTGAACTGCACCGCGGGACCGATCTCCCCGAACCGCAGCACGCCCGCCCCGAAGAGGGCCCCCATCGCGTACATCGCCGGTACGCCGATCAGCGTGATCGCCGCGGCCAGCAGCATGCCCTGCACCGACAGCACGACGCCGAAGAGCAGCCACGCGGCGAGGCCCATGACGACGAGGTCCATGGCGATCCAGACGAAGTTCGTGAGCGTCGGACCGAAGAGCGGGACGAGCCGCGACACCGGCGTGAGGAAGACGGCCTCGAGGGAGCCGCGGATCTGCTCCTGTCGCAGCGCCGTCCCCGGCCCCCAGAGCAGCGCGCTCAGCCACATGTACATGAGGTAGCCGACGAAGACGAAGAGGGTCACACCGGTGGTCCCGGCGCGCGAGGCGAATGCGTCGAGCGCCGCCGGTTCTCCCCCGCCCGAGTACGCCTGGCCCATCAGGACCCAGACGGCCGGGAGCAGCACCGGCCAGAAGATGGTGCCGAGCAGGTTCGTCGGATAGCGGCGAAGCTGCCGAAGCGACATGCGTCCCGCGGCGCGGAGCGCGCGCAGGTCTCCGGCGAGGTAGGTGGCGTTCACTCGCGCAGCGCCCGGCCGGTCAGCGAGATGAACACGTCCTCGAGGGACACCGGAACCACCTCGACGTGCTGGATCGTGGCGCCCTCGCTCCGCGCCGCGTCGAACGCCGCGGGCACGAAGTCGCGGGCCGACGCGCAGTGCGCGGTGATGGCGAGCGTGCCGTCGTGCCGGTCGCTGCGGGCGATGACGGCGCTGCTCGCGAGCCGGGCGAGAAGGGGCGCGTCTTCGCCGGTCATGCCGATCTCGAGCGTGACGACCTCCTCGGCGCGGATCCGTCGTTTGAGCGCGGCGGGCGTGTCGAGCGCGACGATCTCGCCGTGGTCGATGATCGCGATGCGGTCGCAGAGCTGATCCGCTTCCTCCATGTAGTGGGTCGTGAGGAGCACCGTCCGGCCCTGTCGCTTGAGCTCGCGCACCCGATCGCGGAGGTCGCGCGCGGATTGCGGGTCGAGGCCGACGGTCGGCTCGTCCAGGATCACGAGGGGCGGGTCGGGCAGCAGCGCGCGGGCGAGCGCGAGGCGCTGCCGCATGCCGGTCGAGTACCGCTCGACGTAGTCGTCCGCGCGATCCGCGAGCTTGACCGCGACGAGCGCGGCATCGATCCGGGACGCCGTCTCCTTCGGCGGCACGTGATACAGCGCCGCGAAGTACTCGAGGTTCTCGCGTGCCGTGAGCTTCCAGTACAGGCTCCGTTCGCCGGACAGCATCGCGCCGAGCTTCGCGCGCACCTCGCGCGGGTGGGTCTTCACGTCGATGCCGAGGACCCGCACGTCGCCACTCGTCGGCTCCAGCAGCGTGGCCAGCATCCGCAGCGTCGTCGTCTTCCCCGCGCCGTTCGGCCCGAGCACGCCGAAGATCTCGCCGCGCTCCACGCGCAGGTCGATGCCCTTGACCGCGATGAACGTCTCACGCGCGTCGGGCTCGCGGCGGAGCCGCTGCCAGATGGTCCGGCGGCCCTTCTCGAAGACCTTGGTGAGGCCGGTGGCCGCTACCGCCGGTGCGCCGCGATCGTCCTCACTCGACATCGATCATGACGCGATCGTCGCCGTCCGCCACGTCGACGATCGTCCCCGAGTGCGCGATGTGCCGGAGGACGTCGTCGAGGTCGATCCCGAACTTGGCGAGCTGCTCCCGGACGAGGCCGCTCGCGGCGATCTTCGTCTTGCCCATCCGCGCGATGCCCAGCGGGATGGCGATGTTCACCTTCGTCTTGCCGCCGTTGAGCACGCGGATCCGCAGGGTCCGGCGGCCCAGACCGGGCGGGATCGGCGCGTCCGGCGGAAAGAGTGGCCGCTCGGGAGCGAACGGCGCGACGGGCGGGACGGGCGGGAACGGGCGCACGGGCGGGAACGGGGGCTCCGGCGCCACCCGGTCCGAGACGTCGCCGATCGCCTTCAGGAGGCGGTACGCCTGATCGGCGTCGATCTTCCCCTCGCTGAGGAGCTTGAGGACCTGCTTCCCCTCCTCCGTCGGCATCAGCGTTCGCGGCGCGCATCGAGAGCGGCGGCGGCGGCGGCCACGTCGACCTCGCCGCGGGCGACCCGCTCGAGCAGGTCGCGGACGTCCACCTCGGGCTCCGCCGGCCGCGCCGGCTCCATCGGCTCGGTGCGCTCGACGTCCTCCGGGTGGTCGGTCGTCGCGGCCGCGGACGACGCGGGCGCCGTTCCGCCGGACGCGCGGATCTCGAGGTCGCCGCTCATCGTCTTGACGCTGACCTGCGTCTCGGCCGCGCCGATGACGATCCGCTTGGCCCGCTTGCCTTCGTGGCTGATCTCGCCATCCATCTCGCTGTCCAGGTCCCCGCTCATGCTGCTGAAGCGAACGTCGTACGACCCGCCGGTGAGGTGCAGGTCGACGTCACCGCTGATCGTCTTCATGCGGTGCTCGCGGTCCTTGTCGAGCTCACCGTCGATCCGGACGTCGCCACTCACGGTCACGATGTCCGAGCCGTGCAGCCGCACGCTCTTGAAGGTCAGGTCGCCGCTCACGGTGTTCGCCACGAGCTGGCCCGCGAATTCGGTCACGGCCGCGTCCCCGCTCACGGTCTTGAGGCGCATCGGCCCCTGGACGTCGCCGATGACGAGCTCGCCGGACACGCTCTGGATGTCCATCGGGCCACGCGTTCCGGCGAGGGTGATGTCCCCGCTCACGGTGTGGGCCTCGAGGCGCACCTCGCGCGGCACGGTGATCTCGAAATCCACCGCCACCCGCCCGCCCCGGAAGAGGTCGGCCCAGCCGCGATCCTGCTCGTAGAGGTGCGGCTTGAGCAGCACATCGCTGCCCTCCTGCTCCATCCGGACCTCGACGTTCTCCAGCAGGCGTTTCGCGCGCTCCTCGCTCGTACCGCGGACGCGCTTGCGCGCGGTCACGTGGATCTTGCCGTCCTCGCCGACCGAGATCTTCGTGTCACCGGAAACGTTGCGAACGTGGAGCCCCGGGAGCGGCCCGACGGCGAAGTCACGCTCGACCGTCTCCGAGTACTCTTCGCCGCCGAAGTCGAGGTCACCCAGGTCGACGTTGAAGCTCATCGACTCCTTGATCGTCTGGCCGAGGTGCTTCCCGAACCCGTGGCCCAGGCCCTCGTTGACCGAGCGGCGGATCTCGTCCCGCAGGCTGCGGCGCTCCTCGCGCGTGCGGTTGCGTTCGTCGCGGTGCGCCTCGCGCTCGCGTTCGCGCTCCTGCTGCCGCATGTCGCGCTCCCGCTGACGCATCGCGTAATAGCGCTGCCGCGCCTCTTCGAATTCCTCGCGGGCGGTCTTCCGACCCTTGTCGTTCTCGCCGGTCATCGTTCAGCCTCCAGCAGCGTCGCGGCGTCGTCCGGCGCGATCTTGCCCTCGGCGAGCTCGCGGAGGATCTCCTTGCGCCGCTCGGCATCGCGGTCCGGTTCGACCTGCGACGGGAATCCGAGCGCGCGGATGACCGCATCGAGCCGCGACCGCACCGTCGGATACGAGATGCCGAGCTCGCGCTCGACGTCCTTGAAGTTCCCGCGCGCGCGGATGAACGTCTCGAGGAACTCGAGCTGCTCGGACGTGAGGGCCTGGAACCGTCCGAGCGTGAACGTGCCCTCGAGCCGGGTGCCACAGGACTCGCATTCCAGCCGCACCACCCGAAGCGACTCGTTGCAGATCGGACACCGCCCGATCACGGGATTCGCCATGCCTTGACTCTGCGAGCGGGCCTACCGGATTGTCAACGCAAACTCAACGTTCTGTAGCGGAATATGCGGATCGTTGAGGTCGGCCTCAACGGATCAGTCGATCGCCTGCTTGATACGTTCCGCGAGAGCCGGGCCGACGCCGGCGACGCCGGCCAGCTCGGCCTCGGTGGCGTCGCGCATCCCCTTCACCGAGCCGAACGTGCGGAGCAGCGCGCGCTTCTTGGCCGGACCGACGCCCTGGATCTCGTCGAGGACCGACTGCACCGCCCGCTTGCCCCGGAGCTGCTGGTGGTACGTGATGGCGAACCGGTGGGCTTGGTCGCGGATGCGCTGGACCAGGAACAGCCCCTGCGACCGGGGCGCCAGGACGATCGGGTCCGGCCGGCCCGGCACGAACAGCTCCTCCCGCTCCTTGGCCAGGGCCGCGATGGGGATCTGCAGGAGCCCGGCATCCGACAGGGCGCCGATCCCCTCGGCCAGCTGGCCCTTCCCGCCGTCGAGGATGACGAGGTCCGGGACGGGCCAGGCATCGTTCTCACCGGCCGCGCTCCGGGCGAACCGTCGCCGCAGGGTGTCGCGCATGTTGGCGAAGTCGTCGTTGCGGTCGCCGAGCTTCGCGCGGAACCGCCGGTAGCTCTGCTTCGCCGGCCGGCCGTCCTCGAACACCGCCATCGAGCTCACGACGCTGGTCCCCTGCACGTGGCTGACGTCGAAGCACTCGATCCGCTTCGGCGGACCTTCGAGGCCCAGGGCCCGCTGCAGCTCGGTCAGGGCGGTGTCGGTCTTTCCCTTGTCGGCCATCCAGCGAACCCGCTCCTGCTCGAGCGCGTCCTGGGCATTGCGCACCGCGAGCTCGATGAGCCGCCGTTTCTTGCCGCGCTGCGGCACGCGCAGCTCGACGTGGGTCCCGCGCTTCTCCTCGGCGAAGGCGATGAACGTGCCGGCGTCGGGGATGGCCTCCGGAACCACGATCTCCGGCGGGAACGTGGTCGCGGCTGCGTAGTGCTGGCGAAGGAACGAGCCGAGGACCTCGCCGGGCGTCGCGCCCTCGGCCCCTTCGAGGAAGAAGTGGTCGCGGCCCACCACCGTTCCGTCGCGCACGCGGAGGAGCTGGACGGCGGCATCGCCCTCCGCCAGCGCGACACCGAGGGCGTCGAAGTCGTCGCCCTTGTACGCGTGCACCTCTTGGCGATCGGTGGTCCGCTCGATCGCGGTCACGCGATCGCGAAGCAGGCCGGCGCGCTCGTAGTCAAGGGTCTCGGAGGCGAGCACCATCTCCCGCCGCAGGTCGCGGGCCAGCGCCTCGTAGCGGCCCTCGAGGAACTGGACGCTGCGGTCGATCGTCGCGCGGTACTCGTCGCGCGTCGTCGCGCCCACGCAGGGCGCGGTGCATCGCTTCAGATGGAACAGCAGGCAGGGGCGTCCGCCGGGCAGTGCGGACGGCGGCACGGTGCGACCGCGGCCGTCCTCCGACGCGACGATCGTGAGCTTGCACGTCCGGTACGGAAACAGCTTCTGGAGGAGATCGAGCGACTCGTCGACGGACTTCGCGTTCGCGTACGGACCGAAGTAGCGGGCGGTCCGGTCGCCGAGCTGCCGGGTGCGAAGGATTCGCGGAAAGTCCTCGCCGAGGGTGACCTTCACGTACGGATACGACTTGTCGTCCTTGAGCCGGATGTTGTAGCGCGGGCGATGCTGCTTGATGAGGTTCGCTTCGAGGAGGTACGACTCGGACACGCTGCCGGTGAGCACGTACTCGAGACGTTCGGCGCGTTCGACGAGCCGCACGTGCCGTACGTCGAGGCTCGGTCCGAAGTAGCTGCGGATGCGATCGCGCAGCACGTCGGCCTTCCCGACGTAGAGGACCCGGCCGCGCGCGTCCTTGAACAGGTAGACGCCCGGCGAGCTGGGGAAGGAGGCCGCCTGGGCGAGGAGGGTGTCCCGGCGGTCCGCGGCGTTCGGCATGTGAAAAGGATAGGAACGCCGGGGCCGCATATCATTTCACTCCTCAGATGAAGAGTTCCGAACAGTGAAAGAGGCGGCCGAGCCGCGCCGCTCGCGGCGCTCGGTCCAGTCGGTCGATCGCGCGCTCGACCTGCTCGAGGCGCTCGCCGGCGCGGATGGCGAGGTCAGCATCACCGCGCTGGCCGCGCGAACGAAGCTGCACGTCAGCACGGTCCATCGGCTCCTCGCGACGCTGCTCCGGCGGGGCTACGTCCGGCAGAATCCGGACACCAGCCGGTACTACGCGGGCGCGAAGGTCTCGACCCTGGCCGAGGGGCGCAGCCGGTACAACGAGCTCCGGCTCGCCGCGCGGCCGCTGCTCCAGTCGCTCGTCGGCGCCACCCGCGAGACCGCGAACCTCAGCGTCCTCGACGACACGATGGCCGTCTACATCGAGACCGCCGCGAGCCCCCAGGTGGTGCGGCTCTTCACCGTCGTCGGCAATCGCGTCCCGCTCCACGCGACCGGCGCTGGAAAGGCGCTGCTCGCGTCGTTGCCGCAGCCGCGGCGGGACGCCCTCCTGGATCGCACCGAGCTGAAGGCCCACACGGCCAAGACGCTCGTCGATCGGGCCGCGCTCGCCCGCGCGCTCGACGACGCCCGCGAGCGTGGCTATGCCCTCGACGACGAGGAGTACGACGAGGGCGTGCGGTGCGTCGCCGTCGCGGTCGGACCGATCGGCGCACCGATCGCCGCGATCTCGATCTCCGGTCCGGCCAGCCGCCTCACGAAGCAGCGGTGCGTCGAGTTCGTCCCGCAGATGCGGCGTGCGGCCGGCGAGCTCACCGAAGCGCTGCGGGCGCGCGAGGGTACGGCGACGTGACCGCGGCGCCGGCGATCGTTCGCGCCGGCCTGCGGGGCGCCGAGCTTGCGGCCGGCCTGCGCGACCTCCTCGGATCCGAGAAGGTGCTCTGGGCCCGCGAGGACCTGCTGCTCTACGAATATGACGGCGCCGTCGACACGGCGATGCCGGATGCGGTCGTCCTGCCTGGCGACACCGCCGACGTCGCGAGGCTCGCACGATTCTGCGCGGAGCACGGCGTGCCCCTGGTGCCGCGCGGTGCCGGGACCGGATTGTCCGGTGGCTCGATCCCGGTCGAGGGCGGCGTCGTCATCTCGTTCGCGCGGATGTCGCGCATCCTCGAGATCGACGCGCCGAATCTCCGCGCGGTCGTGCAGCCCGGCCTGGTGAACCTGCACCTGTCCACGGCGGCCGCACCGCACGGCCTGTACTTCGTGCCGGACCCATCGAGCCAGAAGGCCTGCACCCTCGGGGGTAACGTGGCCGAGAACTCCGGCGGTCCGCACACCCTGGCCTACGGCGTGACCACGAATCACGTCACCGGACTCGAGCTGGTGCTGTCGGACGGGACGATCGTGCGCCTGGGCGGGAAAGCCCTCGAATACGACGGCTACGACCTCGTCGGCACGTTCGTCGGATCGGAGGGCACGCTCGGCATCGTCACGGAGATCACCGTGAAGCTCACGCCACTCCCGGAGGACAAGCGGACGCTCATGGCCGCGTTCCCCACGATGGACGACGCGTCGAACACCGTGTCCGCGATCATCGGCGCCGGCATCGTGCCGAGCGCGATGGAGATGATGGACCAGCTCTCCACGCAGGCCGTCGAGGCCTCGGTCGGCGCGGGCTATCCACTCGACGCGGGCGGCATCCTCCTCCTCGAAGTCGACGGCGTGCGCGACGGGCTCGACGACCTGCTCGAGCGCATCGAGGCAATCTGCCGCGCGGCGCACGCCCAGGAGCTGCGCGTCGCGACGACCGCGCTCGAGCGGGACAAGCTGTGGGCCGGCCGAAAGGGCGCGTTCGCCGCGATGGGCCGGCTCGCGTCCGACTACTACGTGCAGGACGGCGTGATCCCGCGGACGAAGCTCCCGCAGGTGCTACGCCATGTCATCGACGTCGGCGAGCGGTACGGCCTGCGCATCGCCAACGTGTTCCACGCCGGCGACGGCAATCTGCACCCCCTGATCATGTTCGACGGCTCGAAAGGCCCGGCCGAGGTCGAGCGGGTGAAGGAGGCGGGCCGCGAGATCCTCGAGATGTGCATCGAGGTCGGTGGCTCCATCACCGGCGAGCACGGCGTCGGTATGGAGAAGAACTGCTACATGCCCCTGCAATATTCGCCGATCGACATGGCCGTCATGCGGCGGGTCAAGGACGCGTTCGACCCGAGCGGCCTCGCGAACCCGGGGAAGGTGTTCCCCACCCCCGGCCGGTGCAAGGAGTTCTCGCTGCATGCCGCGCGCTGAGCGCCCGGGCTCACCCGAGGCCTGCGCGGAGCTGCTCCACGCGTGCGAGCGGGACCGTCACAGCGTCCGCGTGCGCGGCGGCGGGACCAAGGATCACCTGGGCACGCGGCGTGAGACGGACGTGACGCTCGAGACCGCGGGACTCGACGGGATCGTCGATCACGTGCCCGAGGACCTCACGGTCACGGTCCGCGGCGGGATGCGGTTCGCCGCGCTCCAGGCGGCCCTGGCGACGCACGGCCAGTTCCTCCCGCTCGACCCGCCGCACACCCGGCGCGGGGCGACCGTCGGCGGGATCATCGCGGCGAACAGCAGCGGCTTCGGCCGGTACCGCTTCGGCGCGGTGCGCGACCTCCTGCTCGGCGTGCGCGCGGCTCTTCCGGACGGAACGGTCGCGCGGGCCGGCGGCCGCGTCGTCAAGAACGTCGCCGGCTACGACCTGAACAAGCTGTTCACCGGCTCCCTCGGGACGCTCGGCGTCATCGTCGAGGCGACGTTCAAGATCCTGCCGATCCCGCCGGCCACGCGGGCCGCGGCCGCCGTGTTCGCGAGCTCGGCGGACGCGTTCGCCGCGGCCGACGCGCTCGTCCGGACGTCCCTGCGGCCGACGGCGCTCGTCGTGGAGCACGCCGACCGGCGGTGGCGCCTCGTCGTGGCGGCCGCGGGCGAGCGCGCGCCGGTCGACCGTGCGATGGACGAGCTCGCGCGCGTCGCGGCGGCGAAGGGCGCGGCGGTCGAGGCCATCGCGGATCCGGAGGCCACCCTCGGGCCGTTGCGCGAGCTCGTGGACCTGTCCCCGACCGGCGTGATCATCCGGGCGGCGCTGCCGCTCTCGGCCCAGGCCGCGTACGCCGAGGCCGCGGCGCGCGGCGAGCGCACCGCGCACATCGTCGCGGACGCGGCCAGCGCGATCGTCCACGTGCACCTCATGGAGGGCGCCGACGCCGTCGCGGCGGAGACGATCGTCGCGACGGCCCGGGTTCTCGGCGGGAGCGCGCGCATCGAGCGCGGCGCGATCGCCGGACTCGCCACGTTCAGCGGCCCGGAGCCGTCGGGCGCGTTCCTGATGCGCCGGCTGAAGGACGCCTTCGACCCACACGGGATCCTCGAGCCGGCGCGCGGCGCGCTCGGATGATCCACCCCACGGACCCGCTCGACCGCGCGCACGCGTCGCGTTGACGACCGAGCGGGGCCGGGCGGTGTCGGTCGGCGTCATGGCGATGGCGCATCTGACGAACGACGCCTACGCGTTCATGCTGCCCGCGCTCCTGCCGCTGCTCCTCGGCAAGCTGGGGATCGGCCTCGGCCTCGGGGGCGTCCTGATCACGCTCTACCAGGTGTCGTCGTCGGTCGGCCAGCCGATCTTCGGCCACCTGTCCGACGGCGGCGGGCGCACCCGCTGGATGGCGTGGAGCGGCGTGGCGCTCTCCGGCATCGCCGCCGCGACGCTCGGGCTCGCGCCGAGCGTCGCCGCGGTCGCGATCGCGCTCCTGGTCGGCGGCATGGGCAGCGCGCTCTACCACCCGGTGAGCGCGGCCCTGGTCGCCGGGTCCGTGCCGCCGCGATCGCGGGGACGCTGGATGAGCGTGTACATCAGCGCCGGCAACTTCGGCCTTCCGGTCGGCCCGTTCCTCATCGGCACGATCATCGCGACGGTCGGTCTCGACGGCAGCTGGCTCGTCGCCATCCCGGCCCTCGTCCTGGCCGCGCTCGTCTGGCGCATCGGGCCGCACCTCCCGGCCCGCACGAGCGCCCCGCTGCCGCTGCGGGCCGTCCTGCGCTCCAACCGCCGGATGCTCGTCGGGCTCGTCTCGGTCTCCGCGACGCGGGCGTGGGCCACGGCCCTGGTCGGTTCGTTCCTCCCGGTGTACGCCGTGAGCCGCGGCGCGACGATCGTCGACGCCTCACGGCTGCTGACGCTCTACCTGCTGGCCGGTGCGATCGGCGGGCTCGCCGGCGGGTGGCTCGCCGACCGGGTCGGCCGCGACCGCGTCATCACGACCAGCCTCGTCTGCGCCGCGCCGTTCTGTGCCCTCCTCGCGCTGCAGAACGACGTCGGGCCCGCGTTCGTGCTGGCGACCGCCTTGAGCGGTCTGCTGCTGAACGGGTCGTTCGTGGTCCTGACGGTTCGCGGACAGGAGAGCATGCCGGGCAGTCTCGGCATGGTGAGCGGGCTGATGCTCGGGCTCTCCATCGGCGTCGGTGGGGTGGCCGTCGCCCCGATGGCCATCGTCGCGGAGCACGCGGGCATTCCCCCGCTGCTCATCGCCGCGGGCGCGCTCTCGCTCCTCTGCGCCCTGCTCATGCGTGCCGTGCCGCGCGTCCCGGTGCGGGCGGAGGCCGCGCCCGCCGGAAGCGCCGGCTAGGTCGCCCGGCGCGCGGGACGGGCGATACTCCGCGGGACAGCCCCAAGGAGTGCACGTGGATCTCGGCGCATTGGCCGTCGCGGCGCTGCCGGCGTTCGTCGCGAGCGCGGTGGAGTTCGTGGAGGCGACCACGATCGTCCTCGCCGTGGGCGTGACCCGCGGCTGGCGCGCGCCGCTGTACGGCACGATCGCGGCCGCGGTCACGCTCGCGATCGTCATCGCGGCGCTCGGGGTCACGATCGTGGCGGTCGTTCCCGAGCACGCGCTCAAGGCGTTCGTCGGGGCGTTGCTCCTGCTGTTCGGGCTGCGCTGGCTGCGCAAGGCGGTCCTGCGGTTCGCGGGGATCGTCGCGCTGCACGACGAGGAGGAGATCTACCAGCGGCAGATCGCGGACCTCAGGGCGCGCGGAGAGACGCGCACGGGCTTCGACCGGATCGGAGCGCTCGTCGCCTACAAGGCGGTGCTCCTCGAGGGCACCGAGGTCGCGTTCATCGTGATCGCCTTCGGCGCCGGCGGTCCCGCCGCGCTCAACGCGGCGATCGTCGGTGCGTTCGCCGCCGGCGTCCTCGTCATCGGGCTCGGCATCGCGCTCCGCAAGCCGCTCACGATGGTCCCCGAGAACTGGATGAAGTTCGGCGTCGGGGCGATCCTGTCGGCCTTCGGCGTGTTCTGGTTCGCCGAGGGTCTCGGCGCGGAATGGCCGGGCGACGCGTTGTCGATCCCGGTCATCCTCGCGGTGTTCCTCGCGGCGAGCCGGCTCTCGGTTCGGATGCTCCGGGCGATCGTTCCGGGCGGCGCGCAGGTCGCGGCGAAGCGTGTCTAGTGCCGTGAAGGGCATCGCGGCCGCCGGGTGGGGCCTCCTGGTGGAGGACGGGTCGCTCGCCGTCGGGATCGTGGCGGCGCTGGCCGTGACGTGGATCGCGGCCGTGGTGTTCGCCGATCCGTTGCGCGACCAGGTCGGCTGGCTGCTGCTCGCGATGCTCGTGGTGCTCGTCGTCGTGAATCTGCGCGCCGCCGGAGCGCGCGCCCGGGCCGGCGCGCAGCGGCACTAGGCCGGCCGGCGGGCCTCTTCCTCCCGAACGGCGTCGCGGACCGAGTCAATCTCCTTCGGCGGGCGCTCCTCGATCCCGATCTTCGACCGGTCGGCGTCGAGCGCGCGAATGATCTCGTCCAGCTTCACCTGGGTCGCGGCGTTGTCCCGGTAGCCCTCGTGCTCGATGAGGAACACCAGGACGAACGTCCCGAGGGTCAGGAAGAAGCCGAGCTCCAGCGGCTGCGGCGGGAGGCCGATCGCGGGCCCGAAGACGAAGTACGCGACGATGAGCACGAGCGCGACCAGGAGCGCCCACGGGCTCGCGATGAGCGCGTTCACCCGCTTCGCGAGCAGGCCGAATCCCTTGCTCATCGCGTGCTCATCGCGCCGGCTGCTGCACGTTCCGGGCCTGCCAGGCAGGCGTCAGGGCGCGAGGAACAGCTGGGTGAACATCCGCCCGTACGACCCGGCCGAGTCGACGCCGATGCCCACCCGGGTGTACTCGGGCCGGAGGATGTTCTCGCGGTGCCCCGGGCTGTCCATGAGTCCCCGGTGGGCCACGGCGACCGAGTGCGCGTACGCGAGGTTCTCGCCGGCGCGGGTGTAGGTGATCTTCGCCGCCGCGAGCCGATCGAACGGCGACCCGTTGGCCGGCGACTGATGGCCGAAGTACTTCAACCGGAACATCTCCTCGGAGTGCTGCCGGGCCACCGGCACGAGGCGCGGATCGGCGACGAGGGCCGCGAGCCCGCGCGAGGTCCGCTCGTCGTTGAGCAGCCGCAGCAGCTCCTGCTCCGCGTCCGGATCGGGCGTCAGGACCAGGCCGTCGGGCAGGTCGAGGGCCTGGGACTGGTCGGCGCCGAGCCGCGTGACGAAGAGCGGGGCGCTCTCGTCCGAGTCGCCACCGAGCGCGCCGAGCGCGGGCTGGACCGCCGCGACCCGCTCGACCAGGACCTGGCCGATGCGGGACCCGTCGATGGCCGCCCGGACGTCGTTCCCGACCGGCAGCACGAGCGCCGCCGCGAGGCCGATCCCGGCGATGACGAGCGTGCGCAGCATCGACGGGATGATCCCGAGCACGCGATCGGCCGTGCCGATCACGCGGTCGGCATGGAGCCGTCTCGCGAACGGGACGATGGCGACGGAGCCGAAGATCCCGAACAGGCTCTCGACGAGCACGAGCACCGCCACGAACGCGACGGTCGTGGCGACCGGCGCCGGGAGGAGGCCGGTCATGAGCGATCCGAGCGGCCGCTGGAGCACGAGCGCGACCGGGATGGCGACGACCCAGGTGATCAGTCCAAACAGCGTCACGACGAAGCCGGCCCGGATGCCGATGACCGCGGCCAGGACGAGGGCCGCCACGATGAGGAGATCGACCGCGTTCAACGCCGTCGGGCCGGGGTCAGGCGATCCCGCGCAGCTCGCCGGTCGCCAGGATCTCCCGCAGGTACCGGCCGGTGAACGAGCGCCGCACCTTCGCGACCTCCTCCGGGGTGCCCTCCGCGATCACCTCGCCGCCGGCCTTCCCGCCCTCCGGTCCGAGGTCGATGACGTGGTCCGCGGTCTTCACGACATCGAGGTTGTGCTCGATGACGACGACGGTGTTACCGGCATCCACGAGGCGATGGAGCACCTCGAGCAGCTTCTCGACGTCGGCGAAGTGCAGGCCGGTGGTGGGCTCGTCGAGGATGTACAGCGTGCGGCCGGTCGCGCGCCGCGACAGCTCGGTCGCGAGCTTCACCCGCTGGGCCTCGCCGCCGGACAGCGTCGTCGCCGGCTGGCCGAGGTGGATGTAGCTGAGCCCGACGTCGTTGAGCGTCCGCAGCTTCGATTCCACCGCCGGCACGTTGGCGAAGAACGCGAGGGCCTCCTCGACGGTCATCTCCAGGACGTCGCTGATGTTCTTTCCCTTGTAGTGGATCTCGAGGGCCTCGCGGTTGTACCGCTTGCCGGCGCACACCTCGCAGGGCACGTACACGTCGGGAAGGAACTGCATCTCGATCTTGATGATCCCGTCGCCGGCGCACGCCTCGCAGCGGCCGCCCTTCACGTTGAACGAGAACCGGCCGGGCGTGTAGCCGCGCAACCGCGCCTCCGGGACCGCGGCGAAGAGGTCGCGGATGGGCGTGAACAGCCCGGTGTACGTGGCCGGGTTGGACCGCGGCGTCCGGCCGATCGGCGACTGGTCGATGTCGATGACCTTGTCGATGTGCGCGATGCCCTCGACCGCGCGGTGCGCGCCGGGCCGGTCCTTCGCCTTCGAGAGCGCCTGCGCGAGCCGGCGGTACAGGATGTCGTTCACCAGCGTGCTCTTCCCCGATCCGGACACGCCGGTGACCGAGATGAAGACGCCGAGCGGGAAGCGCACGTCGATGTTCTTGAGGTTGTTCTGCGTCGCTCCGCGCACGGTGATCGCGTCGCGCTTCGGCGTCCGCCGCCGCGGCGGCACCGGGATGCGCCTGCGGCCGGACAGGTATGCCCCGGTCACGGAGCGCTGCGACCGCAGGATCGTCTCGACCGGCCCCTCGGCGATGATGTGCCCGCCGTGCTCGCCGGCCCCGGGGCCCACGTCGATGACCCAATCCGCCGTGCGGATGGTCTCCTCGTCGTGCTCGACGACGAGCACGGTGTTCCCGATGTCGCGCATGCCGAGCAGCGTCCGGATCAGGCGAGCGTTGTCGCGCTGGTGGAGCCCGATGGACGGCTCGTCGAGGATGTAGAGGACGCCCATGAGGCCGGAGCCGATCTGCGTCGCGAGCCGGATCCGCTGCGCCTCGCCGCCGGAGAGGGTCGTGGCCGCCCGATCGATCGTCAGGTAGTCGAGGCCGACGTCCTTCAGAAAGCCGAGCCGCTGACGGATCTCC
Organism: Chloroflexota bacterium; assembly: GCA_034666765.1. Taxonomy (GTDB): domain Bacteria; phylum Chloroflexota; class Limnocylindria; order P2-11E; family P2-11E; genus UBA4735. The sequence continues at coordinate 6,312 of JAXDLF010000127.1, read as the reverse complement.
TTCAGCACCTGCTTCGCGATCTTGCGCTCGCGCGTGCCGAGCGGGCCGCCCTTCTCCTTGTCGAGCAGGTTGGACCACTCCACCGCTTCGAGCACGGACATGCGCGACACGTCGACGATGTTCCTGTCGCCGATCTTCACCGCGAGGACCTCGGGCTTGAGCCGGGCGCCCCCGCACACCGGGCACGGCCGCTCGCTCATGTACCGCTCGAGGTCGATCCGGGTGAAGTCGCTCGTCGTCTCCTTGTATGAGCGCTCGACCCAGCCGATCACTCCTTCGAACTCGACCTCGTAGCTCCGCTTGTTGCCGGCGCGGTTCTCGTACGAGAGCTTCAGGTCGGTGCCGATCCCGTGCAGGATCGCGTCGATCGCCTTCTTCGGCAGGTCCTTGATCGGCGTGTCGAGCGAGAAGCCGACCTTGCGCGCGAGGGCGACCAGGATCGCCATCCGGTACGCCGCGGTGCTCTTCTCGCGCTGCCACGGCAGGACGGCGCCCTCGCGGACCGACAGGTCCGGGTTCGCGAGGATGAGGTCCGGGTCGGGCTCGAGCCGCGTGCCGATCCCGGTGCACGCCGGGCAAGCGCCGTGCGGCGAGTTGAACGAGAACGTCCGGGGCTCGATCTCGCCGATGGAGAAGTCCCCCTCGGGGCAGGCCAGCCGCTCCGAGAAGAGCCGCTCCGTTGAAGGGGGCTCGCCCGGGGCGGGCGAAGCCGGTCCCGGGCGCACGTCGGCGGTTGCGACCACTACGAGTCCTTCGCCGAGGCGGAGCGCCGTTTCGACGGAGTCGGTGAGCCGCGAGCGGTCGGACTCGGCCTCCGGGCCGCGGCGGACGACGAACCGGTCGACGACGACCTCCACCGAGTGCTTCTTCATCTTGTCGAGGACGATGTCCTCGGTCAGGTCGCGGACGAAGCCATCGACCCGCACGCGCGCGAACCCGCCGCGCCGGGCCGTCACGAGGAGCTGCTGGTGCTCGCCCTTCCGGTCGCGGACGAGCGGGCCGAGGATGAGCAGCCGGGTGCCTTCGGGGTACTCCTGGATCTGATCGACGATCTCCTGGACGTGCTGCGCGACGATCGGGATCCCGTGGTTGGGGCAGTGCGGCACGCCGACGCGCGCGAACAGCAGCCGCAGATGGTCGTAGATCTCGGTGACCGTGCCCACGGTCGATCGCGGGTTGCGCGTCGCGCCCTTCTGGTCGATGGAGACCGCCGGCGAGAGCCCTTCGATGAAGTCGACGTCGGGCTTCTCCATCTGGCCGAGGAACTGCCGGGCGTACGCGGACAGCGACTCCACGTACCGCCGCTGGCCCTCGGCGTAGATCGTGTCGAACGCGAGCGAGGACTTGCCCGAGCCCGAGAGCCCGGTGATGACCACCATCTTGTCGCGCGGGATCTTGACGTCGACGTTCTTGAGGTTGTGCTCCCGCGCCCCCTTGACGTGGATGTGATCGAGCGGCATCTAGGCCGTCGTCGCCTGCGGCGCGGGGGCCGTGCGCAGGTCGCGCACCACGAGCCAGAGGTAGATGAGCCACACCGGCAGCGTGACCAGGCCTCCGGCGAGCGAGTCGCTGACCCCGGGTCGGTACACGCCGGCGTCGGCCGGCAGGATCAGATAGGACAGCGCCTGGTAGATGCCCGTGGGCAGGAGCACGACCGTCGTGAGCCCGAAGACCACGGTGCCGAGCATGAGGTAGCCACGGCGCAGTCCGGAGGCGGTCTCGTCCCCGCCCATCACGCCGCGCCGGGCCAGCCAGTGCGCGCCCCAGAAGAGCGCGCCGAAGACGGTGAAGGTGATCCCGCGGATGAGGTCGTCGGCGCGGCGGCGGGCATTCTCGCGGAGCCGCTGCTGGGTGAAGTCCTCCTGGGTGGGCGGGCACTTCACGTTCGGGTCCGTCCCCACGCAGGCCGGCACGGGCTGGACGAAGCTCGAGTCGCCGTACACGAAGCCGTCGCCGAAGGCCGCGGCGAATCCGGCGTTGAGGACGCTGGACAGCCCGACGACGAGCACGATGATCCCCGCGAGCGACGCGATGTACAGGTACACCCGGACCAGGGACCGCGGAGCCCAGTCGAAGCCGCCGCGCCCCCCGCGCACGACGAGCGCGATCGCCCCCACGATGACCCCCACGATCGCGACAGCGGCGAGTACTCCGAACGCCATCAGATCCCCCTCCTGCGCCGGACGACGCGCGTCGTCGTCTTCGGCGCCGCGAGCGCGCCATCCGGACCCCGCTCGAGCACCAGGATGCCCCGGAGCTGCACCACCTCGTCGCGGAGCGCGGCGGCGCGCTCGAACTCCAGCTGCTTCGCCGCCTCCTTCATCCGCGACTCCAGGTCCTTGATCAGCCGCGCGAGCTCGTCGGGCGGCATCTCGCCCGCGGCGATCGGACGGCCGCGCCGCTCGTATTCGCCCTCGACCTCGGCCACCTCCCTGAGGCGCATCCCGACCTCGCGGATCGCTTTCATGATGCTGGTGGGCTCGATGCCGTGCTCGGTGTTGTACGCGATCTGCAGCGTGCGGCGGCGGTCCGTCTCGTTGATCGCCCGGTCCATCGAGTCGGTCCGCCGGTCCGCGTACATGACGACGCGCCCCTCGAGGTGCCGGGCGGCGCGGCCGATGACCTGGATGAGCGAGCCCTCGGACCGGAGGTAGCCCTCCTTGTCCGCGTCGAGGATCGCGACGAGCGTGACCTCGGGCAGGTCGATGCCCTCCCGCAGGAGGTTCACGCCGACGATGACGTCGTACACGCCCAGCCGCAGATCGCGCAGGATCTCGACGCGCTCGATCGTCTCGACCTCCGAATGCAGGTAGTGGACCTTCACGCCCATCTCGCGCAGGTAGTCGGCGAGGTCCTCGGCCATCTTCTTGGTCAGGGTGGTGACGATCGACCGCTGGCCGCGCGTGACCCGAAGGTTGATCTCGCCCAGCAGATCGTCGATCTGCCCCTCCGTCGGCCGGATGTCGATCTCGGGATCGACGAGCCCGGTCGGCCGGATGATCTGCTCCACGAGGACCGGCGTGCGCTCGAGCTCGTACGGTCCGGGCGTCGCGGAGACGAAGACCGTCTGATCCAGGCGGTCCTCGAACTCCTTGAACGTGAGCGGCCGGTTGTCCAGCGCGCTCGGCAGCCGGAAGCCGTACTCGACCAGGATGTCCTTCCGGGCCTTGTCGCCGAAGAACATGCCCCGGGCCTGCGGGATCGACATATGCGACTCGTCGATGAACATCAGGAAGTCCGGCGGAAAGTAGTCCAGCAGGGTCCACGGGCGGCTTCCGGCGGGCCGGCGGGAGAGATGCCGCGAGTAGTTCTCGATGCCGTGGCAGGTGCCCGTCTCGCGGAGCATCTCGAGGTCGAAATTCGTGCGCTGGAGCAGGCGCTGGGCCTCGAGGAGGCGTCCGGCCGTCTGGAGCTCGGTCGTGCGCACCTGCAGCTCGGCCTCGATGTCCTTGATCGCCTCGTTCAGCTTCTCCCGGGGGGTCACGAAGTGGCGCGCGGGGTAGATGTCGATCCGATCGCGCTCGGCGAGCACCTCGCCGGTGAGCGGATCGAGCTCGGTGATCCGCTCGATCTCGTCGCCGAAGAACTCGACCCGCACCGCGAGGTCCTCATACGCGGGATGGATCTCGAGGGTGTCCCCGCGGACCCGGAACTTGCCGCGCACGAAGCTCTGATCGTTGCGCTCGTACTGGATGTCGACGAGATGCCGGAGCACGGTGTCGCGGCGCATTCGCTCGCCCTTCACCAGGCGCACGGTCACCGCGCCGTAGTCGACCGGCGCGCCGAGGCCGTAGATGCACGAGATCGACGCCACGATGATCACGTCCCGCCGCTCGAACAGCGAGCGCGTCGCGGAGTGCCGCATCTTGTCGATCTCTTCGTTCCGCGAGGAATCCTTCTCGATGTAGGTGTCGCTCCGCGGGACGTACGCCTCGGGCTGGTAGTAGTCGTAGTACGAGACGAAGTACTGCACCGCGTTGTTCGGGAAGAACTCCTTGAACTCGCCGTACAGCTGGGCCGCGAGCGTCTTGTTGTGCGCGAGCACGAGCGCCGGACGGCCGGCGTCGGCGATCACCTGCGCCATCGTCACGGTCTTGCCCGAGCCGGTGACGCCCTTCAGGGTCTGCCACTTGTCGCCCCGGGCGAGGCCCGCCGAGAGCTCGGCCGCGGCCTTCGGCTGGTCCCCGGCCAGCGGCCAGGGCAGGACGAGGTCGTATGCGGCCCGGCCCGCGGGCCGATCGAGTGGGACCTGGAGGATTTCGCTGGAGCTGCTCATCGAGCCTCTTCGATCAGAGTGTAGAACGGGCGTTCGAACCGGCGGGCGGGCGCCCTCTCCCCTCCATAGATGCTACCCGCCCCGGACGCGTCCAAGGCTGGGCGCAGCCCGTTCGCGGTGCTCCCAGAACTGACACGCGCGCGACAGGGTCACACCAATGGGCTATTGCCGAATAACCCCCTGCATCGCCTAACGTTCCATGAACAGCACTAGAGGAGTTGGACGGACAGTGGAAGACAGGTCACGGCGTCGCGCGCGACTCGTCCTGATCGTCGGCGTCCTGATCGCCATCCTGGCCGGCGCCGGGACGTTCCTGCTCTCATCCGGAACGAAGTCGGAGAGCGTGGCACCGGTCGTGACGACCGACGTGCTCGTCGCCTCGCGCGATCTCCCGCCGCGGACGGCGCTCACGGCCGCCGACCTGAAGGTGCAGAAGTATCCGGTCGACCTGGCCCCGCCGACGGCGATGACCAAGGCCGATGAAGCGATCGGCAAGATCATCCAGCAGTCGGTCGCCGCGGGCGAGCCGATCCTCCCCGGCAAGTTCGCCGCGGCCGGCGCGGTCTCCTTCACGGTGTTCCCGCCGAACGCGCAGCCGGCCCCAAACCAGCCGATCGCCGCCGGCACACCCGATTACCGCGTCATGTCGATCACCGTCGCGGACGCGAACGCGGTCGGCGGCGCCGTGCAGGTGGGCGACATCGTCGACCTCCTGTTCACGCTCAACCTCGACCCGGTCAAGTACTTCACCGGCAACGACCAGAACCGCTTCGCTGACTTCGCGACGAAGATCACGCTCCAGAACCTGCCGATCCTCGCGCGCACGGCCGCCGTGTACACGATCCGGACCGACGCGCAGACCGCCGAGCAGGTGGCCTACCTGCTCGCGTCAGGCGGTCAGGTGCAGTTCCTGCTCCGCGCGGCGCAGGACCAGCGCCAGGCGGCCACGAACGGTGGCTCGTTCGGACCGGTCGAGCGGCGGTTCGGCTTCCCGGTGCCGGTCAAGATCGCCCCCTAGACCCCTCGCGCACCGTCGACCATGCGGCGGCGACCGCGGCGCTCAGAGCGTCGCGGTCGCCGTCATTTTGGATGACGACGTCGGCGGCCCTCCGGAAGTCCTCCTCGCCGGCCTGGGCCTGCAGCCGCGCCGCCACGGCGGTCTCGCTCATCCCGCGCGTCGCGAGGCGCGCCAGGAGCCGGTCGCGCGGCGCGAGCACGACCCAGACCCGGTCGCACAGGCTGCGCAACGACGTCTCGAGGAGCTTGATCGCCTCGACCACCATGATCTGGTCGGGAGGCAGCATCGTGCGGGCCTCGAGCACCCGGGCGATGACCCGCGGATGCAGGATCTTCTCCAGCTGCTCGAGCCGGCGCGGGTCCGCGAACACGACGTCCGCGAGCTTCCGCCGGTCGATCTCGCGATCCTCGCCGAGCACCTCGGTCCCGAACTGCTGCACGATCGCGCTGTAGCCGGTCGTGCCGCGGCTCTGCTCGTCCCGGGCGATCGCGTCGGCGTCCAGGACCCTGGCGCCCCGGTCCCGCAGCATCGCCGCGACCGTGCTCTTCCCCGCCCCGATCGGTCCGGTCAGCCCGACGACGAACGCGCTCAGGGCTGGCCCTCGGTGGGCTCGGCGGAGCGCTGCCACTCGTCGTAGAGCGCCTTCAGCGAGCGCTCCAGCTCCGCGTGCTCGGTGCCGAGCTGCCGCGTCTCCATGAAGTTGCCGGCCTGCGCCACGTCCTCGAGCCGCTTCGCCATCTGCGAGAGCTGCAGCTCCATCGCCGTGATCCGGGCCTCGAGCGCGCGAACGCCCTCGACCTTGCGGACCTTCGAAGCGGTCCGCCGCGTCGGCTTCGGGGGCTCGGGTGCGGCTTTGGCCGCCGCCGCGCGCCGCGGTGCGGCGGCCTGCGCTTTCTTCTCGGCGCGCGGCGGCACGGGGGAACCGGGGAGCCGCGCGATGAACTCCGGATCCGGTAACGGCCGGCCCTCGTCGCGCGCCTTCTCGAAGCTCGTCCACCCACCCTCGTAGCGCAACAGG
>JAXDLF010000126.1:0-2541 GCA_034666765.1 Chloroflexota bacterium | reverse complement strand
CGGCGCGACCGTCGCGAAGCTGCTCGCCAGGTATGTCCGGGTCCTCGAGCCGATCCTCGAGAACGAGCTCCCGGCGAACGTCCGCTGGAGCCGATAGCCTCGACCCTGATCACAACATCTGGAGGGCTCTGATGCCGACGGTCCACGAAGCGACGGCGACCTGGCGCGGCGAGCTGAGCGGCGGGAAGGGCACCGTCTCCACGAAGAGCGGCGCGCTGAAGCAGGCCGCGACGAGCTGGACGGAACGCACCGAGGGCACCGGCAGCGCGGGTGCGACGAGCCCCGAGGAGCTGCTCGCCGCGGCGCACGCGAGCTGCTTCTCGATGGCCCTCTCGGCGCGTCTCGCGAAGGCGGGCATCGCCGATCCGAACATCACCGTGACGGCGAAGGTCACCTTCGGGCCGAGCCCGGCCGGCGGCAACGGCGTGCTGTCGAGCGCGCTCACCGTCCGGGCCCAGGCGCCGGAGGGCGATGCCGCGAAGCTCAAGGCCCTGGCCGAGGACGCGAAAGAGAACTGCCCGATCTCGAAGGCCCTGAAGGGGAACGTCGCGCTCAGCGTGGAGGCGACGCCGAGCTAACGGACCTCGCGCGCGGCGGCGACCGCCTCTTCCGCATTCCCGATCAACCGCTGCGCGCCGCCGAGGGCGCGGGGCACGTCGAAGCGATGATCGAAGTTGCCGAGGTTCTCGGCGGCTTCGAGCGCCTCTTCGAGGGCGGAGCCGGCGAGCCGGAGGGCCGACGCGAGCCGTTCCAGCTCGCCCTGATCGACGGTCACGGGCCGATGGTGCCACGGCGGGCGACCGTATGCTCGGTCCGGTGACCGAGGTGCTTCGGACCGTCCGACAGATCCGGCAGTACTCGCGCGAGCCGGTCCCGGACGACGCGTTGCGCGAGCTCCTCGAGGTGGCGCGGTGGACGGGAAGCTCGCGCAACACGCAGCCGTGGCACCTCGTCGTCGTCAGCGACCCCGAGACGCTGCGGCGGCTCAGCGCGATCCTGCCGAACATCAACTGGGTCGCCGGAGCGCCACTCGCCATCGCGATCGTCCTCGACGGCGCCGACGGCGGGAGCGAGTCCTACGACGAGGGCCGGGTGACGGAACGGCTCCTCATCGCGGCGCACATGCTCGGCCTCGGCGGCGGGACGGCGCACTTCGGGGGCGCGGCCGGACAGGCCGAAGCGAAGCGCATCCTCGGGATCCCCGCCGATCGCGCCGCGCGGTCCCTGGTGACCATCGGGCGCCCGACCTCGATCAAGGACCCGCGCCCCAACCCGCGGCCCGGCGGCCGGAAGCCGCTGTCCGAGATCGTCAGCTACGAGCGCTGGGGTACCCCCACGCGCTGAACGCGGGCTCCGGGAATGTCCGGTCGTTGTTCGGCGTTGTGTGCCCGCATGGTGATCGGCCAGCTCCGCAATCGGCAGATCCGGCGGTACTCGCCCGAGGCGGTCTCCGACGATGTCGTCGCGCAGCTCCTCCAGATCGCGCGCTGGAGCGGGAGCTGGGCCAACTCGCAGCCGTGGCACTTCATCGTCGTGGGTGACCACGACGTCCTGCGACGCATCAGCCGGCTGCGGCCGCTCATGAGCTGGCTCGCCGACGCGCCGCTCGCGATCGCGATCGTGCTCGACGGGTCTGGCACGAGCCAGGCGTACGACGAGGGTCGCGTGACGGAGCGGCTGCTCACCGGCGCGCACCTGCTCGGCCTTGGCGCCGGGATCGCGTGGTTCGGCGATGACGACAAGGAAGTGGAGGCGAAGCGGATTCTGGGCATCCCCGCCGATCGGACCGCGCGATCGCTGGTCGCGATCGGTCATCCGATGCCGGCCGCGGATCCGGTCCTGGACCTGCTGCCAGGCGGACGGAAGCCACTGTCGGAGATCGTGAGCTACGACGGCTGGGGCAAGCCCAAGCCCTGAACCGAAGCGGAGCCGCCCGATCGGCGGCCCCGCCTCGCGTCAATTACTCCAGGTAGTCCTTGAGCTTCCGCGACCGGCTCGGGTGCCGCAGCTTGCGGAGCGCCTTCGCCTCGATCTGCCGGATGCGCTCGCGGGTCACGTTGAACTCCCGTCCGACCTCTTCGAGGGTGCGGGTGCGACCGTCCTCGAGCCCGAACCGGAGCTGTAGGACGCGGCGCTCACGGCCGGTGAGGCCTTCGAGCACGCTCTCGACCTGCTCCTTGAGGAGCTTGTGCGAGGCCGCGTCGGACGGTGCGAGGGCCTGGTTGTCGGGGATGAAGTCGCCGAGGTGCGAATCCTCTTCCTCACCGATCGGGGTCTCGAGCGAGACCGGCTCCTGCGAGACCTTCACGATCTCGCGGACCTTGTCGGCGGTGATGAGCATCCGCTCGGCGATCTCTTCCGCGGTCGGCTCGCGGCCGAGCTCCTGGAGCAGGCCGCGGGACACGCGAATGAGTTTGTTGATGGTCTCCACCATGTGGACCGGGATGCGGATCGTGCGCGCCTGGTCCGCGATGGCGCGGGTGATCGCCTGGCGGATCCACCACGTCGCGTACGTCGAGAACTTGTACCCCTTGCGGTAGT
>JAXDLF010000125.1:0-12519 GCA_034666765.1 Chloroflexota bacterium | reverse complement strand
CACCGGATCCGTAGCCGCCGGGGTCGAGGGTGAGATCGAGCACGATCACGTCGGGCTCGTCGGCCACCACGAAGCGAACGGCCTGCGCGACGTCGCTCGCGCCGGTCACCGTGACGTCGTCGCCCAGGCCCCGCTGCAGCGCCATCCGTGTCGCGCCGTCAGCCGCGACGACCAGGACCTTGCGTCCGCGCGGTTGCGCCACGCCGGAAATCTACGCAGCCAGCCGGACGAAGTCAGCCGACCGCTTCTTCGATCAGCTCCTCGGCCGTCACGGGGTGCAGCTGACGGCACGCCCGGACTTCGGCCAACAGCGCCGGAAGATCCTCTAGCGCGAGCTGCATGAGCTCCCGCATGGCCGCTCCCGACGGGGGCCACTTGAAGGTGGCGGCGTCAAACCGGACCTCGATCGACTCGAGCTGTGCATCAGAGAGACTCATGGCCCCAACTGGATTGCAGGCGGTGTGCCGAACCGCGCGGGCGGGCGGGCGAAGATCAGTGGGCCGGATCGTCCCGCAGCCAGGCGAGTGCGGCGGCGCGATCGGAGAACACATTCATGCTTCCGTCGGCATCCGCCAGACCATGGAACATCCGGTTGAGCCCGTATACCGCGCGATTCGACGTGAACACCGCGATGCGCGTCGAGCGCAGGGCGGTGCTCTCCTGCCAGGCTGTCGCGAAGTGAGCGATGTCCGTGGTTTCGGCGAAGGCGGCGCGCAGCTCTGATTCATCGATCAGGACCAGCAGCGAGGGATCACTCGCGATGAGCTGATCGAGATGGCGGAGCATCCCGATGATCGATTCGGGTGACGGCTGACCCGAGAGGGTCACGAATATGAGGTGCTCGCGCTCGGAAACCTCGATGGGGATCACTATGGCTCACCCTATATCGATATCGCTCCGGAGTGTGGCGCTCCTTGCGTCGCTAGCGCGTCGACCGGGTTGCCGCGTCGATCGCCGCAAACAGCTGGTCGAGGCTGAACGGCTTCGCGAGGTATTGCGCGGGTACCGCCTCGATCAGGTCGCGCGCGTCAGGACGCCCGGTCATGATCACCGCGGGCAGTCCGGGCATCCGCTCACGCAGGGCCCCGACGAGCTGATCACCGTCCAGGCCCGGCATCTGCAGGTCGGCCACGACCACCCACGGTCGGACCCAGTCGAGCGAGGCGAGGGCTTCGGTGCTGTCGCGAGCAACGGCGGTCGGGTGACCTTCGTCGCCGACAACCAGGGCGACCGTCTCGCGGGTCGCGTCGTTGTCGTCGACCACCAGGACAGGGCGCGATCGATTTGGCACCTGACGAATCGTCCTGCAACCCGGCGCGCGCGAGTACCCACAGCGGTAGGGAGTCATCCGTACTGAATGTGTGCCGCCAAACCGGTTCAGTGATCGCGGAACGGGGCCCCCGCTCGTGACGGGGTTCCCCGGTTTGTCCCGACGGCCGTCAGGGCATCGCGCGCCGGCGCTGGTCGCACCGCGTCGCGTGCCAGCAGATCCGCCAGCATCAGCAGCTGGGCGATGTCGAGCGGCTTGATGAGCAGAGCGTCGGCACCGAGCCGGTCAGGTTCCCGGGACGCCTCCGCGTAGCCGGTACAGACGATGATCGGAGCCTGATAGCGGTCCCGCAGCAACAGGACCCAGGTTCGGGCTCCGGCGGCGCGGTACGGCCCAGGCGCCAGATCCGTGACGACGACCACGAAGAGCTGCGGAGCCGGCAGATCGTCGAAGGTTGCCGCCGTGACGTCGAACGAGCCTTCGTCGCTGAGCAGGTCCGCGAGCATGTAGCGGATGACACGGTCGTCCTCGACGACGAGGGCCGGACGATGGACTGTCGAGCTCAACGCGGCGACCTATCCCCTGCATGTGTACCGCTCGGAAAAGTAGGCCGCCCCGCTCGGGATGTGTGTCTACGTTCCGTTGGTACCGAGCCGGCCGGGATGCAGGTCCCGACCGGCTCGGTCGCTGGCAGCTACCGGCTGCCGCCTCCGCGGTCGTCGTTGCGGCCTTCCGCACGTGCCTCGGCGCCCTTGCGGCCGATCTCGCTCATGTGCTCACGGTCCGCGCTGACGGCTTCGCCGCCCTTCTCCGCGATCCGGCGGCGCTCCTCTTCGCTCAATGCGGCGGTCCCGCGCTCACTCGAGCCCCCACGTTCCTGGGACATCTCAACCTCCAACTGGAGCGATCCGTTCAGACCCTTCGCGTGTGTCGCGACAGCGGCTCGGTCATGCAGTCCCAATGCCCCCGTCGCATCTTCGCGCCAGGTCGGAGTAGATGTTTGGCCACTGCCGATGAATGCGGTTGGATGAAGGCGGCCCGCCGAGCCGACGGGTCGTCGTCGAGCGGAGAGACGTGCGGCAGGTCCCACGGGCTAGGCGCGTTTGTCGGCGTCGGCCTCGCTCGTGATCTCCAAAACCCCGATCACGCGCCCTCCGACGTCGCGCAACGCCTGTTGGACGATGTTGAAGGTGCCCTCGCGCCACGCGCCGGCTCCGTCCTTCCAGCGGGCGACCATCGGTCCTCCGCTGCTCGACACCCCGGTCCTGTAAACCGCGTCGGCCATCGCGGAGGCGTCCGCGGTCAACCCCGGAAAGGCCGACCGCACCGGCAGCCCCACGACGTCGGCGGCCCGCTTGCCACTCACGGCCTCGAAGCGCTTGTTGACGTAGGCAAAGACATGATCTGGTCCCATGGTCACGGTCACGACGTACGGAGAGCGGTCGTACTCGGTGTATGCCGTCGCCGATGGCGACGCACCGAAGGGCTGATGCTCCAGAACCAGCTGTCCGATGAGGCTGGCGCGATTCGGGACGGCGAAGCGTGCCAGGAGACGCGAGACGTGTGCCGCCACGCCACGCTCGCTGATGCCGAGCTCGTGCGCCATCTCCTTGTTGGTGAGCCCACGAGCGATCAGTGTCACGACATGCGCCTGCCGCGTGGTGAGTGGCCTAGCTACTCGTGACCATTCGCGGCGCGTGGTCACTGCCTCTCCTGATCGTCGATTGCGTCGCGCGACTGTACCGCTGTCCTGAACGGATCGCGCCGCGCGTGTGGTCCGGTTGTGTTCGATTACGAACTGAGACGCGCGCTGTGAGGGGCGAGGGATTCGAACCCTCGACCAAGGGATTAAAAGTCCCCTGCTCTACCGCTGAGCTAGCCCCCCGAATGTCCACCCGGAACGATTCTTACGATCCAACGATTCGATTATCGCGGCTAAACCGGGTGACTTGGGTATCTCGAATCGCCCCCGCGCGCACGCCAGTGCGACCGCGAGGATCGGCCTGTCGTGGTGCGCGACGAATCGCGTTCCTGCAGCGAGCTTGCACGCGATGGCCACTGCGCCCGGCGTGGGATTGATCGTGCCGGCGGTAACGCCGCGTAGGGTGGATCGGTGCAGATGACGCAGCGGACCAGGGTGCTGGCGGGGCTCGCGATCGCGATGGCGCTCGCGCTGCTCTACGTTCTCCGCCCAGGCACGCCCCAAGGGCCCGCGGCCCTCGCGACGCCGACCCTGACATCGGGCGCAGTCGCGAGCGCCTCGCCGGCGGCGAGCCCGAGCCCCACCGGCGCGCCGACCGCGTCGCCGCTCCCGCCGGGCACCTTCGAGAACAAGGTCCTCGGTTACCGGATCACGCTGCCCGAGAGATACAGGCTTGGTGGGTCGAGGGTTACACCGGGCCAGCCGCCCTATCTCGGCGACGACACGTACACGCCCCAGACCGAAAAGCAGGAGCGTGAGAGATGCCTCAGCGACAGCGGCGACGTGGGCTTCCTCACCTACGCGCGCGAAGACGTCACCGTCCGCGTGCTGCGGAATCTGAACGGGCTCTCCGCGGAGCAGTGGGCGCAGCCGCTGAGCACGCACATGAAGGTCGTGCCAACAACGATCAACGGGCTGGAAGCAGTGAGGCTGGTAGAGGACAACACGCGGGCCGCGACGATGGCCTTCGTGATCCGCGTGGGCGATCGCATCTACCACCTGACCCCGGCCGTCGGCCCATTGGAGCCCGCGTCCCTTGAGGAGATCGCGAAGACATTCGTGGCCATCACACCGGCCCCCTACCCGGCGCCAACGGCCACAGCCTCACCGCGCGACAGCGCCGCGCAGCTGGCCGCCAGGCTCGCGGCGGCGCTCGCGGCGAAGAACGCGGACGCCGTCGCACGGGAGATGGCGGACTGCTGGCTCTTCATCTCGCCGCTCATCAACGGTCAGCCCGCAGGTGGCGTCCAGTACCGGTCGGTCGCGCTCTTCACGGACGGCCTGCGCGAGCGGTTCGCCGCCGGCGATCTGGACGTGGCCATCGACCAGACTCTCCGAACCAACGCCCGCAGCCCTGAGAGCTTTTTCGTGCGGTCCATCTGGAAGGAACGCGACCGATCATCCGTGATCGACCTCTACGTGCATGAAGCGGACGGCCGATGGATCTGGTTCTCGGCGGAGCCTCAGGACGGGTGGCCGTGCCGGCGTCCGTGGGTCTCAAAGGACTCGTGCTGAGACCGCAGCGCCTTCGATCGGCGCCCGGCCATGCGACGCTGACTCCGCCTCATTCCTAGCGCGCCCGGGTCCGCGTCACCACCACGTGTCGACGGTGCGCTGCAGCTCGACTCGAACCACCCCGGCCCCTTGGATGACCGCCGCCGCGAGAACCAAGTTGTCACGTCGGAGGATGGTGGTGCTCAGGTCTGGAGCGCCTCCGGCCGGTTGCCAGCCACGCGTGGTCTCGAACTCCACGAATGCCCTTAGGTTTGCGAGGGGATCGCCAGGACGCTTGTAGACGGCGCTGAGCAGGACGGAGCCCCGGTGCGGAACCTGCGTGACCGGCGGATCCAGCTCGCTCCAGCCATCGGGAAGGCGCAACTCGTCGTGCGCGCGCTGCACCTGGAATCGGCCCCCGATCTCCGCGGCGTACGGCTCGATCGCAACAACTAGAACCGCGGCGACGACGACGGCAAGGGCGACCGTCAAAGGCCCGCGGATAGGCCTTCGCTCCGCGGGGGTGTTCATGAGGCTTGTCTACTGCCGGGCGCGATGGAGTCAAATCCCGAGATTGGCCACGATCGGCACGGACAACTGATTCACAATCAGTCGATCCGCGAAGTGCGTATCCCGGCTGCACCGGATTCGACGACGGAGCGTCGAAGGTGAACCGTCAAACGAAGTCATCGCGGCGATTTTCCGCCGCTAGGAATCAAGAACCGTCACGGCTCAACGCTTCCCGTGAGTCGGAGGCTGCACGCGGAACTGAACGGAGGTGAGCACCCACTGGCGCCCTATTCGGCGCCCTGAGCTAAGTGAGGCGGTTCCGTCGAGGGCTCTGCGAAGACTCTCCGTCGACCGAAATCTGGAAGTCGACCCTCCTCGCTCCGATGCGGTCGGCAGTAGGTGCGATGGCGAGGGCAGCCCGGTCGGCCACGGATTTGGCTTCGTCGCTAGAGGCAGCCGCGACGATGAAAGTCATTGTCACGCGATACTGCCGAGTCGGAGGATTCTCCATCTGGCAAGCGTATGGGGTGGCGCAGGAGGACACCAAGCGCGGTCCTCCTGCGCCAGTCTCAGGGCTTACGGAGCGGGCGCGGATGGCCCACGTGTGAACGTGACATAGGTACCTTCGTGAGCCCAGAAGTATGAACCCGGCGGATCTCCTATCGCCGAGTCCCAGTACCCCGTGAATTCAATCATGTAGGTGCCTGCTGGTAGGTGCGAACCGCTGACGGCCACGTAGCAATAAGTGACTCCATTGCACCGGTAGTCAGTGCTGTCGGCGTTGATGAGCGTGGATGGACCGCCGTTCGGATCCAGCATCCACAGGTATCCATAAAGACGGGCATTTACCGGCGCTGTGCAGTCATGCAGCTCCTTATACGCATGCACATTGTTGTTAATGGTGTCATCAACATCAATTGTTAAAGGGTGTTCCCAACAGTCGATTTCAGGTTGTGATGACCCGCCTGTGAGTCGATCGTACTTGTCAGCCGCGATAGCGAGGCCCGCGGTAAGCGAACTGACGAGTAGCACTGCGGCAACCGACGTAGCCAACCAACGCGATGCGATGCGAATCGTTGACCTCACGCGCAAACTCCTGAGTTCATCTTGATTCGTTTGCATCTGCCGAGGCTGCTGCAGTCAGGGTTCAACAAATGCACGCCGTGTCTAGCACCCCCGGATACTTACTAAACTGCACGATCTCGACACGAATGTGTGTCGGTTTCGCAACCGACTCGTGGTGCTTCGGAATTCGGGCTGTAGATACGGCACGAGCACAGCGATGTCCCCACCGGCGACAACATCCCAGGGCGATGAGGACTACAAGAAAACCCCGTCAGCCTTCACGGCGCGACTGGATCGGCAGCTGCTCGTGGGCGCGTGACGTGAGCTCCTTTCCCGGCTGACGACCGGACCGGCCAGGCCGGGGCCCGCCCTAGCCCGCGACGGGCAGCGTGAACCGCACGGTCATCCCGCGACCTTCGCCCTCGCTCGACGCCGCGATCTCGCCGCCATGCGCGCGCACGAGGTCGCGCGCGATCGCGAGCCCGAGTCCGGTTCCGGGAGAGTCCGGCGAGCGATGGAAGCGTTCGAACAGCCGCGGCAGATCCTCCGGCGCCACGCCGCGCCCGGTGTCGGCGACGCTCACGGCGACCCGGTCCGGCCCCTCGCGGCCGGCCGCGATCGTCACCCGCCCGCCCCGAGGCGTGGAGCGCACCGCGTTCGAGATCAGGTTCTCGATCACTTCGCGGACCCGGGTGGCGTCCGCGTCGGCGGGCGGCAGGTCTGCCGGCACCGCGCTTTCGAGCGCGACTCCCCCGCTCTCCGCCGCGCCGCGATATGCCTCGATGACGTCGTCCACGACCTCGCCGACGTGGACCGGACCGCGCGCGAGCCGCAGTGCTCCGCTCTCGGCGAGGGAGAGGACCCGAAGATCCTCGATGATCCGAGACATGTGACGCGTGTCCTCCAGGATCGAGTCGAGCGTCGCGTCGTCGCGGGGGTACACGCCGTCGCGCACGCCCTCGATCCGGCCCTGAATCACCGACAGCGGCGTGCGCAGCTCGTGGGTCACGTCCGCCAGCAGCCGCCGCCGGCGCGACTCCGCGGTCTCGAGACGCTCGACCATCGAGTTGAACGAGGTCACCAGCCGGCGGAGCTCACGCGGACCGCGAGCCTCCATCCGCGCCGTGTAGTCGCCGTCCGCGACACGCTCGACCGCGGTCAATGCCGCGCGGAGGGGGCGGGCCGCCCGCCCGTACATCGCGCCCATCGCGACGACGCTCCCGACGACGACGATGAAGACGATGAAGGTGGTCGAGAGCGCCGCGCCCGGTCCGACCTCGGTGACCCCGAAGATGCGAGCGAGCGAGACTGCGATGACGGTGACGACGACGTTGAACAGCACGAAGAAGACGACGCATCCGGCGAAGAACCGCCGGAACATCCGGGGTGACGCAGCGCGCCAGCGGTCACGCGGCGGCCACGGCTCGCCCTCGGGCCACCAGGGCGGGCGCTCGGACGGCCACGGCGGGCCGTGTCGCCCGCTCACTCGACGTCGGCGAAGCGGTAGCCCACGCCGTGCGCGGTGAGGAGATAGCGCGGGCGCCGCGGGTCCGGCTCGATCTTCCGACGGAGGTTCTTCACGTGGGCGTCGATCGCGCGCTCGTAGGACTCGACGGGTTCGACCTCTTCACCGTGGATGGCGTCGAGCAGCTGTCCGCGAGTGAGGACCCGGCCGGGCTGCCGCGCGAGGGCGCCCAGGAGTGTGAGCTCCGTGCGGGTGAGCTCGACCGTGCGGTCGGCGATCGTCACGCGCATCCGCTCGAGGTCGACGGTGACCTCGCCGACGCGGATGACCGGTGCGGGTGCGCTGGACTGTTCGGTGCGCCGGAGAACGGCGCGCACGCGAGCGACGACCTCCTTGGGGCTGAATGGCTTGACCACGTAATCGTCGGCGCCGAGCTCGAGACCGACGATGCGGTCGCTCTCCTCACCGCGCGCGGTGAGCACGACCACCGGCGTGGGCGACCGCTCGCGAAGGCGGCGAAGGACGTCGAGCCCGTCGATGTCGGGGAGGCCGAGATCGAGGATGACGAGATCGGGTTTCTCGCGCTGGACGAGGGCGAGCGCGGACCGTCCATCAGCGGCCTGGAGCGCGCGGTACCCCGCGCGCTCCAGGTAGTCGCTCACGATGCGAGCGAGCTTCGGCTCATCCTCGACGACGAGGACAGTCTTCAGCGGTCGGCCTTCTCTGCGCCGGTCTTGTCACGCTCGTGGAGCTCCTTGTGCCATTCGTCGAGCATTCTCGGACGGCCCCAGTATCCGCCGTACCCACCGCCCGAGCGCGAATGCCCGAACGCGGCGCGCATCAGCCCGAAGAAGAGGAACAGGAAGAACAGCGGAAGCAGGAACCCGAACGGGAAGAAGAAGAACCCGGGGTGCCAGGCGTAGGGATACGCCGCGGGTGCCGCGCCCGTGGCGGCCACGCCAGCGGCGGCGAGGCCCGCCTCGTACGCCCCGACGCCGACCGCGCCGACGAGCAGCAGCATCACGATCGCGAACGCGAAGAATCGCATGTGATTCACCTCCAGTGGTATCTGGAGGCCAGTGTGGTTTGGAGATGTGGACCAGTGATGAATGAGCTGCGAAGACTGCGCGTCGCTCGCGATTCCGCTAGGCGGTGGCGAGGAGTCCGGACACGCGATCCACGAGGGCACGGACGTCGAACGGCTTGCGCATGACGGCCTGCGCGCCGGTGGGTGTGGCGGCGACCTGACTCGCGGTCATCACGAGCACGGGCGTGTCCCGGTGCGCCGCGCGCCGGCGCAGCTGGATCAGGAACTCGCGGCCATCCATGACCGGCATCATCAGGTCGAGCAGGATCAGGTCCGGCCGGCACGCGAGCTGGTCGAGCCCATCCTGGCCCTGCGTGGCCGTTGTCACGCGGTAGCCCTCGTCCTCGAGCACGGTCGCGTAGAGCGTGCGGATGCTCGGGTCGTCGTCGATGACGAGCACGCATCGCGGGTCGATCCGTTGCACCCGCCGACCGTACGTCGGCCATCGGTGAGCGCCATGGGACCTACGTCACTTATCGACCGGCTTGGAGGCCGGTTCCGACCTGAACCCAACGAACGCGCAACGAACCGGTCGCGGATGCGAGCGAGCCGTTACCGCCGCGGGATTTCGGTCTGCTCCGCCTTCCAGGCGCGGGCCACGGTCTCGAGCGTCGAGAACGTGGCGCCATCGGCCAGCATCTCGTCCACCAGCCGCTCGAGCATCATCAGCCGGTAGCCGCGCGCGCTGATCTGCGGATGGAGCGTCAACGTGTAGCACCCACCCGGAACGCGGGTGCGGAAGAACTTGTACTCCTCAGACCACAGGTCGTAGACGTCGTTCGCCGGCCGGAGGCCCGGCGTGAAGCCGCGCACGTAGAGGAAGTGCGGCGCGTCCCCGAGCTCCCACGCGACCGGGATCTCGACGAGCGGGACCTGCCTGCCGAAGACGTACGGCGCGTCGGCGGAGGCCTGATCGTCGACCCGCGGCCAGTACGGCGTGAAGTCGGTCGCCATCATGCTGCTGTCGTAGAGGAAGTCGTGCTCGAGCAGATAGCGCGTGGTGTGGGTCGTGAAGTCCCAGGACGGCGAGCGATAGCCCACCGGCCGGCGGCCGGTGACCTCGGACAGGATCTCGATCCCCTTGCGCAGCACCTCGAGCTCCCGCTCGGGCGTGAGCTCGGTGATCCGCTCGTGCACGAACCCGTGATGCGCGATCTCGTGGCCGGCGGCGACGACCTCGTCGACGCTGCTCCGGAACGCGAGGGCGGTATGACCGGGGACGAAGAACGTCGCGGGGATGTGACGGTCCTGCAGGAGCTTGAGGATGCGCGGGATGCCGATCGCGTCGAACTCCCCGCGCGACAGCGTGCTGACGTTCGTCGCCTTGAACGTGCCGATCCACAGCGCGATGGCGTCCAGGTCAAAGCTCAGCGCGACGTGATGTTTCATGCGTCTCCTTCTCAGTGCCGGGTGACGACGCGCCCGGGAGTCGCGGCCGTCGTCTTGCCGTCGCGGACGACCGGCACGCCGTTGACGAGCACGTGCTGGATCCCCACCGGGTAGCGGCGCGGCTCGAACCACGTGCCCCGGCCGGCCACGGTCCGCGGGTTGAACACCGCGATGTCGGCCCAGGCACCCTCGGTGAGGATTCCGCGATCGCGCAGTCCGATCTGCGTCGCCGCGAGCGAGGTCATCTTCCGGATCGCCTCCTCCAGCGAAAGGATCCCCAGATCGCGGGTGTAGGTGCCGAGGACGTCCGGCATCCCGCCGAAGTGCGCCGGATGGACGTGGAAGGCGTTGAACTTCCGGTCGGGCAGATCCGGCCGGGTCGTGACGACGTCGAGGCCGAAGCTCGTCTGGGGATGCCGGAACGCCTGGATCCAATCGTCGTGCCGGATCGGATAGTGGATCGTGGCGAGCGAGCGCCGTTCGGCCATGAGCAGGTCGAGGTAGAAGTCGGTCGGGTTCGCGCCCACGCGCTCCGCCGCCTGCGTGACGGTCTGGCCGACGAACTGCGCGTTCGTGCTGCCCGGGCCGACGGCCTCGATCCGGATGCTGTCCCAGGAGTCGAACGTCAGCAGCTGCTCGGCGAAGGTCGTGTGCGGCACGGTCCGCCGCTCCTCGACCGCCCGCCTGACCTCCGCCCGCGAGCCGGGATCGGCGAGCCGCCCGAGCACGTCCTCGAGGTTGTCGGCCTGCCAGCCGTACAGCGTGTCCGGGAACACCGCGCGGTGACCCCACCAGCCGCCGAACGCCGGAAACGCGATGACGTCCATCGTCAGCGGCACGCCCTGGGTGCGGTAGTCGGCGACCGCGGCGAGCAGTCCGCCCATCCTGGACCGCCAGCGGCCGCGGGTGTGCACGATCGGGAGGTGCACCGGCATCCCGGTCTCGCGATGGACCTGCACGGTCTCGGCGAGCGCGTCGAACAGCCCGTCCGAGTACGTGCGCAGATGCGCCGAGTAGAAGCCCCCGTGCTTCGCCGCGGCGCGAGCCAGGTCCACGACCTCGGCGGTGGTCGCGCTGTCCGCCGACGGCCACTCGAGGCAGGTCGACAGGCCGACGGCGCCCTCGCCCATGGCCTCCTCGACGAGCGCGCGCATCCGGCCCTGCTCCTCGGCGGTGGGCTCGCGAGGGTCGAGCCCCATCACGCAGGCTCGCACGCGGTTGTGGCCCACCAGGACGGCGACGTTGGTGCCGATGCCCTTCCCGAGCAGGCCGAAGTACTCCTTCGCCGACCAGTCGCCGATCTCGGGCGGATCCAGGCGGAGCCGGGGCGTCGCGGGCCGGCGCGGGAACGCGGAGATGCCGCAGCTGCCGATGAGCTGCGTGGTCACGCCCTGCGCGACGGCGCTCTCCGCCGGCGGATGGGCGATCACGCCGAAGTCGCTGTGCGAGTGCATGTCGATGAATCCGGGCGAGACGACGTGGCCGTCGGCGCGAAGCACGACGCCGGCCTGTGCGCCGGCGAGCCGCCCGATCGCGGCGATGCGTCCCGCTCGGATCCCCACATCCGCGGGGAACCAGGGATTGCCGGTTCCATCCACGACGTTTCCCCCGAGGAGCAGGACATCAAAGGGCGTGGTCGTCATCGTTGCCTCTTTCCAAAAGTGATTTCGTTCGCCGAGGTCACATGCCGCGCATGCGAAGCCGGGGATCGAGCGCGTCGCGAAGGCCATCGCCGAGCAGGTTGAAGCCAAGAACGGTGAGCATGATCGCGGTGCCCGGGGCCAGGACGAGCCACGGCGAGATCTCCATGTACGTCTTCCCGGTGAACAACATGTTTCCCCACGACGGCGTGGGCGGCTGCACGCCGAGGCCGAGGAAGCTGAGCGCGGCCTCGATGAGGATCGCGTACGCGAAGCCGACGGTGAACTGCACCACGAGCGGCGCGGTGATGTTGGGCACGATGTGCCGGAGCATCAGCCGAAGGTTCCCCGCGCCCACGGAGCGGGCCGCCTCGACGTAGAGCTCGGAGCCGACGACGAGCGTGGAGGCGCGCGCCACGCGGGCGAACGACGGGATGTACACGATGGCGATCGCGAGGATGAGGTTCCGCAGCTCGGAGCCGAGCACGGCCATCATCGTGAGCGCGAGCAGGATCGCCGGGAACGCGAAGATGATGTCCATCACGCGCATCAGCAGCCCGTCCAGCGGGCCACGGAAGAAGCCGGCGGCGAGCCCGATGGCGACGCCGATGATCCCGGAGACCGTGACCGCGATGACCGCGACCTGCAGCGAGACGCGCGCCCCCCACAGCATCCGGCTGAGCAGGTCCCGTCCGAGCTCATCGGTGCCGAGCAGGAACGTCAGGCTTGGACCCTTGAGCTGGCTCTGCTGATTCATCGCGTCGGGCGCGTGGGGCGAGAGGACCGGCGCCAGCACCGCGGCCACGAGGGCGAGCACGACGAGGATCGCGCCGGTGAGGCCCGCGGGGTCGCCGAGCAGCCGTCGCACCTCGATGAAGCGGCGGCTGGAGGGCCGCC
>JAXDLF010000124.1:0-2631 GCA_034666765.1 Chloroflexota bacterium | reverse complement strand
GACGCCCGCGGGGAGCCGCAGCACGACGTCGGCTTGATACGTGCCGGCGACCTTTCCGCCCGCATCCACGCCCGCCCCAACGTCGGCCGGCCCGAGCGCGGCGAGCGCGGCCACCGATCCGGACAGGATGACGCTGACCGTCGGCGGGTCGGTCTCGGCGACCAGCCCGGCATTGAGACCGGTTGCCTGCACGGCGACGACCGGGAATGGCCGGGTCCCGGTCAGCGGGACGATCGTGACGCCGACCGTCGCGTCCGTCGGCTGCAGGAGCGAGACTCCATCCGGCAGCACCAGCGGCACCCGGAAGGACTTGTTCGCGCTCAGCCCGGCCACGTCGATCGGCGCGGTGTCGATGCGATCGACCGCGGCCAGGCGCTCCGGCGTGCCCTGAAGCTGGACCGCCACCGGATCGGTGGTCACGCGCGAGATCCAGAAGCCCGAGGCCACCGCGCCCTTGATCGACCACAGCACCGGCACCGTGCGGGTACGCGTCGTCGAGAGCACCGGCACGTTGACCGTGACCGTCGGTGGATCGGCCTGCACGCCATCGACGGTGTTGCCCGCGGCGTCCACCGGCACCGCGTCGGCGCTCGCGGAGATGTCGATCGGCGTGTCGCCGAACCGAAGCGTGGCGAAGATGGCGGCCACGCTCGCGACCAGGCTCTGGGCGCCGGTGATCCGAACCTCCGACGTGGAGAAGGACGGCGTGCCGGGCTGGTAGCCGGTCGGCGGATCGTTGGCGAACCGCACCTGCAGGCTGACCGAGCGGCTCACGACCTTCTCGATGCGCACCGGTACGGTCAGCGGATCGGTCTGCGCGACGATGGCGCCGTCGCTCAGCGGCACCTTCACGGCGACGTTCTGCACGTCGTTGATCGAGAGGTCGGCCTGCGCGAGATCGGGCACCGGATGCAGATCCCCCGCCGCGAGCTTCGCGATCTGGGGCTGCGGCCCGTGGAGACTCACGGTCACCTCGCCGAGCGTCCCGCGGAGCACGTAGCCCGCGGGCACGTCCGTCGGCCGCTCGACCGGCAGCCGGAACGTCACCGTCACCTGCTGCGGCGTGCTCTCGGCGACCGCAACGAACGCGAGGACCGCGATGGCGAGGGCCGCGGCCTTCATCGGCAGGTCGTTGACGATCATGCCGCGCAGATCGATGCGCCGAAGGCCGCCTCGTCGCGTCGAGGCGTACGTCTGGCCGCGCACCGATCAGGAGGCCTTGCTGCGGAAGGGCAGCGGCTGAAGCCGGCTGCGGAGGAGCGAGCTGAGCACGCGACGGAGCCGCTCCTCGTCGAGCCCGCCGATGATCCGGCCGCTGCTGGCGATCGAGATCGCCTGGGTCTCCTCGGAGACCACGATGACGATCGCGTCGGTCTGCGAGCTGATCGACAGCGCGGCCCGGTGCCGCATCCCGTATCGGTGCGTCGCGCGGTCCTGGGTGTCCTCGAGCGGCAGCAGGCACGCGGCCGCGAGGATCTGCGGCCCCCGGACGATGACGGCGCCGTCGTGCAGGGGCGATCGCACCATGAAGATCGACGCGAGGAGCTCGGCCGACAGCTTCCCGTTCACCGGGACCCCGGTCTCGGTGTAGTCCTGGAGGCCGGTGCCGCGCTCGATGACGATGAGCGCGCCGTGGCGCGCGCCGCTGATCAGGAGCGCCGCGCGGGTCAGCTCGTCGACCATCTTGTCGACCTCTTCCTCGTCGCTCGGCGCGAGGAGCCGGTTCAGTGGGCCGAGCTGGCCGAGCTGGCCGAGGGCGCGCCGGAGCTCGGGCTGGAACACGATCGGGATCGCGACCACGGCGATCGCGAGCAGGGCCTGGAGGACGAGCTTCGTGAGCGTGAGCTGCGCGAGGACGGCGAGCCCGTAGATGACGACCAGCACGAGGACGCCGAGGAGCAGCTGCACCGCGCGCGTGCCCCGAATGAGGACGAGCACGTAGTACACGAAGACGAAGACGATCGCGATGTCGACGATGTTGAGCCACCCGAACGTCTGGCCGTTGAAGATCGAGCGCACGGCGTCAAAGAACGGATCCATCAGACCGCCTGCGCGAGTCGATCGACTTCCGCGGCCAGCTCGGCCTGGCCGTCGAGCCGGAGCGCCTGGGCCAGGAGCGCGCACTTCGCGCGCGCGACATCGCGCTTCCCGATCGAGCTCACGACGTCGACCAGCAGGCGCTGGGCCTGGTGGTCCGCGAGGCCCGACGCGATCAGCTGGAGCAGGAGGTCGGAGGCGGCGTTCGTGTGGCCCTTGGCGATGAAGTGCCGGGCCGCCACGAGCGCGGCCTGCGCGGCCCGGGGGTCCCGGTTGGCGATGTACTCGGCGGCGCGCATGTCCGCGTCGAGGGGGTCCTCGTTCACGTCGAGCGCCGGCTCGGGCACCCGTTCGCGCTGCGGGCCGGGCGGCGCGGGGGCCCAGGCCTGCGGCACCGGCTCGGCCGGCGGGGGCACGGGCTCCGGGGTCGCCGTCGCGAGCGCGTCGAGGCGCACGTCCTCGGCCCCGGGCTCCGCCTCGGTCCGCTCCGCGCGCGGCTTGCGTGGGACGCCGGGGATCCCGCCCAACGGCAGCCCCTGGCGCTCAGCGCGCTTGGGCGCGGTTGGGCGCGCCGCCGGGAGTGGCTGGATCGTG
>JAXDLF010000123.1:0-19579 GCA_034666765.1 Chloroflexota bacterium | reverse complement strand
CGGTCATCGACGGCACGACGTGGATGGAGGACGACGGCGTCTTCCTCATCGTCACCGTCGTGCCGTGACACACCCTGAGCGCGTCGTCGCCCTCGCTAGCTTCCTTCGCTGAACACGACCTCATAGAGCTCGCGGCAGCGCGGGCACCGCACCGACGCGGCGTACGGTGGGTTCGGCGGCACGTCGGAGTGCTCTCGGGTCACGAACCGCGGCCCGACATGCTCGCCGCAGAACGGGCAGACCGTCCTGTACTCGAGGAAGTCGTGACGTCGCGCGGTGATGCGCCGGCCCAGCGTCCCGCTCGGGGTCATGCGGCTTATCTTAGGGACGTGGACAGCGCGCGGCCGAAGGGCCGTACGAAGATCGCGACCGAGACGAAGACCGTGAAGGTCGGCGATCCGGCCCCGGAGTTCACCCTCCGCGCGCACGATGGCCGCACCATCACGCTGTCGGCGCTCCGCGGCCAGCGGGTGGTGCTCGCGTTCATGGCCTTCGCGTTCAGCGGCACCTGAAACCACGAGGCTCCGGCCCTCGCGTCGCTCCAGCAGCGATATGAGCCGGGGACGACCCAGGTCGTGGGCATCACCTGTGACTCGGTCTACGCGCTCAAGGCGTGGGCGGAGCAGCTCGGGGTCACGAGCTACCCGTTCTGCTCCGACTTCTGGCCGCACGGAGCGGTCTCGCGGCTCTACGGGGTGTTCAACGAGGAGATCGGGCGGCCGGAGCGAGCGATCATCGTCGTCGACGCGCAGGGGATCGTCCGCTACATCGACGTGCACCAGCTGCGCGAGGTACCCGACGAGGAAGAGATCGCGGAGGAGCTCAAGAAGCTCTCCTAGCGCGTCGGGATGAGGTAGGCCCGGCCTTCATCGGCGATCGTGAACCGCACGATGTCGCCGACGTTGCCCGGCAGCGTGTCACCCCGCACGAGCAGCGCGATGCCGCAATCGACGACGGTGATGTCGCCGGCGGCGGACACGATGCCCTCCACGACCGCGCCCGGCGCGACCAGACCGCCCGTCACGCTCGTGCCCGAGCCGGCCCCGGCGTCCGTCGCCCGGTACTCCACCGCGATCGTGACGCGGTCGCCGATCGCGAGCCGGGCCTTGCGGATCGCGCCCGTCGCGTCCTTGCCGCGCAGATCCACGCGCTCCCCGAGCTCGCCGGCGCGGATGGTCACGACGATGTCCCCGTGGGTGCCATCGAGCGCGATGACGACCCCCCGCGACGCGCGCTGCCGCCACTTCTCGATGAACGCGAGCTGCTCGAAGTCCAGCATCGTCGATACGATATTCGCGTGGGTGTGCGGGCGGCGTTCTTCGATGTCGGTGACACGCTCGTCGAGGGCTGGGCAGCGGATTACCGGCGGTTCGAGCGCGCGGCGCTGGTCGCGCAGTACGGCGATCGAGCGTGGTACGACGACTTCCTCCACGCGGCCCACGAGCCCGCGGATCACGACGTCCCGTGGCGGCAGGACACGCTGGCGATCATCGAGAGCTGGCTGCGCGGCCGGAACGTGCCCCTGGACGACATCGACGTCGACACGGTGCGGTCGCTCTGCGCCGTGCCGCTGGACAGCATCGCCACGCTGACCGAGGGCGCGGCCGACGCGCTGCGGTGGTGCAAGGCCGAGGGCCTGCGGGTCGTGCTGGTCACGAACACCCTGTGGCGTGGGGACGACCAGGTCCTCGAAGACTGGCGGCGCTTCGGGCTCGCGGACGCGATCGACGGCGCCGTGAGCTCGCACAGCGTCGGCTGGCGGAAGCCGCACCGGGCGATGTTCGAGCGCGCGCTGGAGGTCGCCGGGGTCCGTCCCGACGAGGCCTTCATGGTCGGCGACCGGCTCGGCGCGGACGTCTGGGGCGCGCAGCAGGTCGGCCTTCGGGCGGTGCTCCGCGAGACCGCCGGGCCCGCGCCGCAGGCCGATATCGGGGCCGTCCCCGATGCCACCGTCCGCAGCCTGGTCGAGCTGCCGGAGGCCGTTCGCCCTTGGCTTTAGGGCCTGGTAGTGCTAGAAATCGATTGTTGACTCAGCACGTCGGAAATCAGCTGCGCCGCGTGCCCAGGGGGCCGGACTGCTTCGGCCTCACCTGTTGGTGTCTCCGGGCGGGCTAGGCCCGCCGCTCCACCGCGTCCCCCGATAACAAGGAAGAGGAGACACCCCATGGCTGCCTATGCCCATCCCGAGGCGCTCGTCGAGACCGACTGGCTCGCCGAGCACGCGGCCGATCCGAGCGTGCGCGTCTTCGAGGTCGACGTGGACACCGCCGCGTACGAGCAGGGTCACGTCGCCGGCGCGATCGGATTGAACTGGAAGACCGAGCTTCAGCAGCGTCCGGTGCGCGATCTCATCTCGAAGGAGCAGCTCGAGGCGCTGCTCTCGAAAGCCGGCGTCGAGGCGAAGACGACGATCGCCGTCTACGGCGACAACAACAACTGGTTCGCGGCCTGGTTCTTCTGGCTGCTCAAGTATTACGGCCACAAGGACGTGCGCCTCGTGAACGGCGGGCGGGTGAAGTGGCTCGCGGAGCAGCGCCCGACGACGACGGCCGTGCCGGCGTACCCCGCCGCGCGCTACCAGGCCGCGGGGCCGGACAGCTCGCTCCGCGCGCTCCGCCAGTACGTGCTCGAGACGGTCGACAAGAACGGCAAGAAGCTCGTCGACGTTCGGTCGCCGAAGGAGTTCAGCGGCGAGCTCCTGGCGCCGGAGAACCTCCCCCAGGAAGGCGCGCAGCGTGGCGGGCACATCAAGGGCGCGGCCAACATCCCGTGGGCGACCGCCGTGGCCGAGGACGGCCGATTCAAGGCGGCCGACGAGCTCCGGGAGATCTACGCGGCCAAGGGCATCGATGGGTCGAAAGAGACCATCGCGTACTGCCGGATCGGGGAGCGCAGCTCCCACACCTGGTTCGTGCTCAAGTACCTCCTCGGTCACGAGAAGGTCCGCAATTACGACGGAAGCTGGACCGAGTACGGCAGCCTCATCGGCGCGCCGATCGAGAGCGGCAGCTAGCACGGCGTCGCTCACGGCTGGCATCATCCAGCCGTGAGCGCCATGCTGTTCCACGGCGGCCGGATCCACGTCGGCGGCCGCATCAGCGCCGAAGCCCTCGTGGCCCACGATGGACGCGTGATCGCCGTCGGCCGGGCCGCCGATCTCGCGACCGAGCATCCCGGCGCGGAGCGCATCGACCTGCGCGGCGGGCTGATGACGCCGGGATGGCACGACTCGCATGTCCACTTCACCTGGTGGGCGATCCAGATGGACCAGATCGATCTCCGGGACGATCCGACCGTCGACGCGGCCCTCGTGCGCATCGAGGCCTACGCCCAGCACCTCGCGCCGGGCGCGTGGGTCCTCGGCGGGCGCTTCGACAAGAACCGCTGGGGCCGCTGGCCCACGGCGGCCGAGCTCGATCGGGCGACCGCCGGGCGGCCCGCGGCGCTCCGCAGCCGGGACGGTCACTCGCGCTGGCTGAACACGGCGGCGCTCCACGCCGCCGGCGTCGACGGCTCGACCAAGGATCCGCCGGGCGGCGCGATCGAACGCGATGCCTCGGGCGCGCCGACGGGGATCCTGAAGGAGAACGCGAACCACCTCGCCGACGCGGTGGTGCCGCCGCCGTCCGTCGACGACTGCTTCGCGGCGATCGAGCGCGGCCAGCGTGAAGCCCATCGCCGCGGCATCACCGCGATCGAGGACTTCGAGCAGGCCACCGCCTTCGGTGCCTTCCAGCGGCGCCGCGACCGCGGCGAGCTCCGCCTGCGCGTCGCGATGGGCATCCCGCACGCGAGCCTCGATGCCGCCGTGACCCTGGGCGTGCGCAGCGGCCTCGGCGACGAATGGCTGCGGATCGGCCACCTGAAGATCTTCACCGACGGCGCGCTCGGATCGCAGACCGCCGCGCTGGAAGCTCCGTACGAGGGCACCGCCGACCGCGGCATCCTCACGATCGACCCCGACCGGCTGCGGGCCGACGTCGCCCGCGCGGCCGCTGCCGGGATCGCCGTGGCGATCCACGCGATCGGCGATCGCGCGGTGCGCGTGGCCCTCGACGCGATCGAGCCGACCCGCGCCGGGTATCCCGAGCTCCGGCAGCGGATCGAGCACGTCCAGCTCGTGCGGCGCGAGGACATCGCGCGATTTGGATCGCTCGACGTCATCGCGTCGATGCAGCCGATCCACGCGACCAGCGATCGGGACCTCGTCGATCGCTACTGGGGCACCGAGCGCGCCACGCGCGCCTATCCGTGGCGGCACCTGCTGGATCGGGGGGCTCGGCTCGCGTTCGGGTCGGACGCCCCGGTCGAACCGATCGATCCGTTGCTCGGGATCCACGCCGCGGTCGCCCGCAAGCGTCCCGCCGACAGCGGCCGGTGGCACCCCGAGCAGGCCCTCGAGCTCCACGAGGCCATCGCCGCCTATACCGCGGACGCGGCGTACGCGGTGGCGGCGGAGCACGAGCGCGGCGGCCTGGCGGTCGGGATGCGGTGCGACGCGACGGTCGTGGAGCGGGATCTGGCGCTGCTGCCGGTCGACGAGTGGCCGGGTCTGGCGGTCAGTGGCACGGTCGTCGGCGGCAGCGTGGTGCACGCCGCCGGCCTCGGCTAGTTCAGCGGCGGCGTCTCGCCCCGTGCCCGGAGCCGCAGCAGCAGCTCCTTCAAGAGCGTGTTCTCGCGCTCGAGCAGGCTGATCACCGATGCGAGGCGCGCGGCGGCGCGGTCCGTCTCGAGCAGCCGCTGCCGCTCGGCGGCGTCGATCCCCAGGCCGCCGGCGATCCGGTACGACACGTCGGCCGGCGTGCCGTCGCGCAGCTCGTCCAGCGGGGATTCGCTGCGCGCGTCGGTCGAGGTCGCGAGGATGCCGGTCAGGTACTCGCCGAACGCGTCGGCCGCGCGGTCCGCGAGATCGGACGCGTCGGCACCGTCGTCCTCGTCGATGTAGCGGACGTTGCCGACGAGGTACGGCTCGCGGTCGGCGTCGACGCTTTCGATCTCGAACCGGCGCTCACCCCGGGCGATGATGAACGAACGCCCGCCCGGCAGCGGGGTCGTCCCGACCACGCGCGCGGTCGTGCCGACACGATGCGGCTCCGCCGGCCCGCCGATCTCCGCGCCGCTCTTGATGAGGACGATGCCGAAGGGCTCGCCGGTGCGAATGGCCCGGTCGAGGAGGAGCCGGTAGCGCGGCTCGAAGATGTGGAGCGGCAGCAGCATGCCGGGGAACAGGACGCTGCCGAGCGGGAAGAGCGGGAGGGATCCGGTCTCGGACATGACGAGACGGTACTCTGCGATTTCATGGCCATCACGCTCGTGCTCCACGGTGAGCTCCGCCAATTCAGCCCTGGCGGCGTCAAGCAGCTGACCGTCGAGGGCGACGGGAAGACCGCGCTCGAGATCGTGCGCGGGCTCGGGATCCCCGCGGCGGAGACCGCCGCCTTCATCGTGAACGGCGAGCAGCGCGACGGGGATGCCGTCCTGCGCGACCGAGACACCCTCGAGGCGTTACCGGCGATCAGCGGCGGAGCGGCCGAGGGCGCACTTGCCGGCATCCGGGTTGTCGACCTGACGCGCGCGCTCTCGGGACCGTACTGCACGCTCATGCTGGCCGACCACGGCGCGGAGGTCATCAAGGTCGAGCAGCCGGGGACGGGCGACGAGACCCGAGCGTGGGCGCCGCCGCACATCAACGGTGTGTCGGCGTACTACCTCTCGATCAACCGGAACAAGCGGAGCATCACGCTCGACCTCAAGCATCCCGAGGGAGCGAAAGTGCTCGAGCGGCTCATCGAGCGGGCGGATGTGGTGGTCGAGAACTTCAGTCCCGGCACGCTCGCTCGTCTCGGCTTCTCCAAGGAGCGGATCCACACGCTGAACCCGCGCGCGATCTTCTGCCAGATCTCCGGCTTCGGCCAGGACGGCCCGGGCCGGGCGTGGGCGGCCTACGACCTCATCGTCCAGGGCATGGGCGGGGTGATGGGCCTCACCGGCCCTCGCGACGGCGACCCGGTGATGGTCGGCGTCCCCCAGGCCGACATGGTCGCCGGGATGTTCGCGGCCTTCGCGATCCTCGCCGCGCTCCACGCGCGCGAGCGGACGGGCCAGGGGCAGAGCATCGACGCGTCGATGATCGGCGGCCAGGTGGCGCTCCTCTCGCGGCAGGCCGCGCGCTACTTCGCCGATGGCACCGTGCCGAAGCCCGAGGGGAACGTGCACGCGTCGATCGTCCCGTACCAGACGTTCCGCGCCGCGGACGGGTTCGTCAACGTCTGCGCCGCAAACAACGCGCTCTTCGAGCGGCTCTGCGCCGCGCTCGACCTGGACGATGTCGCCGAGGACGAGCGCTTCGCGGACAACGGCAGGCGGATCCGGAACCGGGCGGCGCTCATCCCGATCCTCGAGAAGCGGATCGGCGCGCTCAAGAAGGACGAGGTCGTCGCGCGCCTGCGGAAGGTGAACGTGCCGGTTGGGCCGATCAACGCGCTCGACGACGTGTTCGCCGACCCGACGGTCCGGCACCTCGGGCTCATCGCGGAGGTCGATCACCCGACCGCCGGTCGCGTCCGCGCGCCGGGCATCCCGGTGCGGATGGACGGCACGCCGCCGTCGGTCCGGTTGCATCCGCCGCTACTCGGTGAACACACCGACGACGTGCTTGCCGAGCTCGGTTACGGGGAGTCAGAGATAGCGAAGCTGCGCAAGGATGGCGCGGTCTAGCCTCCTCGCCATCGTCGTGGTGTTCGCCGCCTGCACGTCGGCGATCGTGCCGCCGCAGTCAACGCCGTCCAACGCCCGTCCGATCCGTACGTTCTCCGCCACGCCCTTCGACCCCGTGACGCTGCGCTATCCGGTGACGGCCGCCGCGTTCATCCAGGCGTTGAACGATGGCCGCGAGGACGAGGCATACGCGCTCGTCGGCGAGTACTTCCTGTTCGGCGCGGATTGCGATTACGCGAACCGCCGCCTCTGGTACATCACCGACCGAGAGGCGGCGCGCTACTGGGTCCACGAGCGCGTCGCCGATCACGACCGGATCGAGGTGCTTCGCACCTTGGACGGCGGCGCATACCAATCGGCGCTTCGATTCGAGGTCCGGCGATCGAGCGACTCGATCCGACGCGCCGGCGTCGCGGACGGCTCGGTCGTCCCGTACGCGAAGCTGGTCCTGCGGTTCAGCATCGACGGGGCGCAAGTCATCCAGTGGGGATGGGAGTTCAGGCAATATCAGCCGCCGTCGACGCCGTTCCCTGACTGCCTGCCCTAGCGGCGTTCGGTCCAGTACACCTTCGTGAGGTAGGGCAGCTCCACCGATTCGCGGCCGCGGATGTCCGGATGGGTCGCGGCCAGTTCGCGGAATCGATCGAGGACGCGCTCCCGCTCGGCGTCCGGCAGCGCGGCGATGCTCGAGACCGACGCGGCGCGGTCGGCGATCTCGGCCGGCGCGAGGGTCTGGGCGTACTCGACCTCGCGCTCCTGGAGCGGACCGAACCGGGCGGTTCGCTCGAACGCCGCCCGCCACTTCCCGGTCTGGTGATCCGGACGGTCACGGTCGACGGCGTCGACGAGCGCGTCGAACGCGGCGACCCAGGGCGCGCGGCGGTCGCGTACGTTCCAGACGAGCCCGAGCTTGGCGCCGGGCGCGAGCACGCGGTGGAACTCCGCGAGCGCCCGATCGCCGTCGAACCAGTGGAATGCCTGGGCGACGGTGATCGCGTGCGCCGAGGAATCGCGAATGGCCATGTGCTCCGCGGTTCCCTCGAACGGCACGGCGCGCGGGACGCTCGCGGCGAGCCGCTCGCGCATCTCCGCGAGGGGCTCGACGGCGATGACGGTCGCGCCGGTCCGCGCGAGCATCCGGGTGAGCTTCCCGGTGCCGGCGCCGACGTCGATGACGACCCGGCCGCGTCCGATGCCGAGCTCCCGCACGAGAATGTCGACGGCCGCGTCCGGGTATTCCGGGCGCACCTTGTCGTACAGCTCGCTGGTCGCGCCGAATCCGCGCCAAACGTAGTCGTGCAGCGGTTCCCGCCCCATTCGGTCCATCGTATGGAGCGATGCCACTCCCGGTGCTCGTCGTCGGGCCCCTGGCGTACGACGACGTGGACACGCCTGCCGGACGGCGCACCGACGTGCTCGGCGGCTCGGCCGCGTACGCGAGCATCGCCGCGGCGAAGTACGTCCACACCGGGCTGGTCTCGGTGGCGGGCACCGACCTCCGGGACGACGACCTGCGGCTCCTGCGCCGGGTGGGCGTCGACGTCCGCGGCGTCGAGCGTCGCGATGGGCGCACCCTCCGGTGGTCCGGCACCTACGCCGAGGGCTTCACCCGGAGCGAGGTGCGGAACACCGACCTCGGCGTGGTCGCCGGCTGGGAGCCGCGCATCCCCGAGTCGTTCCGCGACGCGCGCCGCGTGTTTCTCGCGAACACCGATCCCGGGGTGCAGCGCGCGGCGCTCGACCAGCTGACGCCGGTGGTCGTCGTCCTCGACACGATGCGGCAGTGGATCGCCGAGGGCCGCGGCCTCGACCAGCTCATCGCGCGCGCGACCGTGCTGTCGGTCAACGCGAGCGAGCTGGCGATGATCGCGGGCCACGACGACACCGCACGCGCCGCGCGAGCCCTCCTCGACCGCGGAACGCGAGCGGTCATCGTCAAGCGCGGCGCGGCCGGGGCCACGCTGTACACGTCGGCCGCGACGCTGACCGTGCCGGCGTACCCGACGACGGTCATCGACCCCACCGGGGCGGGAGATGCCCTGGCCGGTGCGGTGCTCGGACGCCTCGCCGAGCTCGGCGGCATCGATGTCGCGGCGCTGCGTGATGCCCTGACGCACGGGATCGCGGCGGCGAGCGCCACGTGCGAGTCCTTCGGCGTCGATGCCCTGGCCCGGGCCGATCGCCGTGAGCTCGAGCGCCGGGCGGCAATCGTTCGTTCGGGAACCGGTCAGGGCGACGCGTTGTACGAGGATCGGTAACGAACTCCGTGGAGGGCCGACCACTGGAGCAGCCGGGCGAATCCGTGTTGGTGGAGCGTGCAAAACGTGGTGACCAAGGCGCGTATGGCGAGCTGGTCACGCGCTACCAGGCGCTCGCCGCGCGGGTGGCGTACGTGATCACCGCGAGCTCCGCGGAGGCGGAGGACGTGACCCAGGACGCCTTCGTGAAGGCGTACTACGCGCTCGACCGCTTCCGGGACGGCGCCCCGTTCCGTCCGTGGCTGCTCCGCATCGTCGCGAACGAGGCCAAGAACCGCAAGGCGGCGGCCGGCCGTCGTCCGACGGTCGAGCTCGGCGCCGCGGCGGACCGCGCCTCGGGCGAGACGGCCCTCTCGCCCGAGGACGCGGCCGTCGCGGCCGACCTCCGGACCGGGCTCGTTGCCGCGGTCAACCGGCTCCGGGTGGAGGATCGCCTCGTGCTCGCGTACCGGTACTTCTTCGATCTCTCCGAGACGGAGATGGCCGACGCGCTCGGCGTGGCCCGCGGCACGGTGAAGTCGCGGCTGTCGCGCGCGATGATCCGATTGCGCGAGGTGTACGCGGATGCCTGAGCTGCGGATGACCGACGACGAGCTCGCCGCCGCGCTCGCCGACGCCGGCCGAGAGACCGGGTGGCCGCCGCCGCCCGACGTCCGCGCCCGCGTGCTCGCCCGGATCGCGCAGCCGCGGCGCACGCCGTGGTGGCGGGCGTTCGAGTCACCGCGCTACGGCTTCGCTCCCGCGATCGTGACGATCGCGATCGCGCTGCTCGCGGTGCTCGCGTTCTCGCCCGAGGCCCGGGCGACCGCGACAGACATCCTGCGGCTCCGGGGCGTCCAAATCTTCCAGGGCCCGGTGCCGACGCCGAGCCCGACGCCGTCGCGCGCGCCCGGAGGGATCGCATCGCCGAGGGCGACGATCGATCAGATCAGCCTCGGCCAGCCGGTCACGCTCGCCGAGGCGCGGCAGCGTGCCGGGTTCCCGGTGATCGTCCCGGCCGATCCGGCACTCGGCACCGCCGACGCGATCTACGTCCGCGCCATCGAGGGCTCGACCGCGGTGTCCTTCGCCTACCGCGAGCGGCCCGGGATCCCGGTGTCGCCGCAGGCCGGCCTGTCCGCCCTCGTGACGGAATTCGGCGGCCATCTCGATCCGGCGGTCCTCGGCAAGGTCGTGCCGCAGGGGACGACGCTCGAGCTGGTCACGGTGAACGGCGGGCAGGGGGCGTGGCTCGCGGGCCAGCCCCACCAGGTCTTCTACACGAGCAACGGCGGCGCGTCGTTCCTGCTCGACACGCTGCGGCTGGCCGGCAACACGTTGATCTGGGAGCAGAACGGGCTCGTGATGCGCCTCGAGGCCCAGGTCGACAAGGCCACCGCGCTCCGGATCGCCGCCAGTATCCGTTGAGCGCCTGCGGCCGAAGGCCGCAATGAGAAGCGCCTGCGGCGGATGCGGCCGAAGGCCGCAATGAGAACGGGAACCGGGAGCGCGGCGCCGGTGTAGGGACGACATGCGCCGCCTGTTCGCGATCCTCGCGGTCATCGCCCTCGCCGGGGGCTGCGGCTCGCTGAAGGGCGAGACCTCGCAGGTCGCGAGCCAGCCGGCCCACGAGCTCCTGTACGTCGCGACCGCGACCGGCATGGCGGTGATCGACGCGAGCGCGGATTCGCTCGTCGCGATGCTGCCTCGCGGTACCCTCCTTCCGGATCGATCGCGGTACTGGAGCGTGGACAGCGGCGACCGAACCACGGTCCGCGGCATCGACCCGGCCACCGGCATCGACCGGGTGTCCTTCGTCCTCGACGGCCGCTGGTCCGTGCCGGCCGCGTACGGGCCCGCGCCGAGCGGCCTCTCGCGAAACGGGAAGTGGATGGTCCTCGTCGCCCCGCCCGTCGCGATCAGTCCGAATGGGATGCTCAACCGGTTCGCGGTCGTCGACCTGACGCAGCAGCGCATCGACCGCATCGTGAACGCCAACGGCGACGTCGGCTTCGACGCGGTGAGCGACGACGGTCGCAACCTGTACCTCGTCGAACACCTCGTTCCCGCGCCGCGCTACGCGGTGCGGGTCGCGAGCTTCAACGGTGGCTTCGTCGATGGCGTTCTCGGCCAGATCAAGACCGCGGAGCCCGAGGTGATGAACGGGCTCTATCACGCGTCCGTCGCCGTTGACGGCGACTGGTTCCTCAGCCTCTACTCGAATCCCGGGCGCGGGCCGTTCATCCACGCGCTCAACACGACGCAGCTCTACGCGCAATGCATCCTGAACATGCCGGACGTCCCGGTGGCCCTGCGCCCGGCGTGGTCGATGGTCCTCGACCCCAATCGCCCGCGGCTGTACGCGGTCAATGGCGCCGGCGGCGTGGTGAGCGAGGTCGACACGGCGGCGCTCAAGGTCCTGCGCTCGACCATCGATCTCGCGCCCGCGGCATCCGGGCTCCTCACGGCGCCCCTCCACCCGGCGGCGCTGTCGCCGGACGGCACGCGGATCTACGCCGCGGGCGAGCATGGCGTGCTCGTGATCTACACCGGCGATCTCACCGTGCGCTCGCGCTACCTCACCGACCGGCTGGTGGACTCCGTCGTCGTGAGCGCGGACGGCCAGCGGCTGTACATCGCGTCGGCCGGAACGATCACCAGGGTCGAAGCCGCGACGGGCCGTGCGCTCGCCACCCTCGCGCCCGTGCCAGGTGCGCTCGGCCTCCTCGCGGTCGGAGGACGCTAGCCGCCGCGTCTTGGGCGCCGGCGCGGTCGTATGGCAGGCCGGTGCCCGTCGCGCGGTCCCGGCCCGCACAGGCGCGTGGATGTTCCTTGGAGGTGCCGACGAAGGCGTGGGCGCTCACCCGAACGGGGTAATTCATCCAGCCAATTGACGGTCGGTCGACACTGAACGGGATGACTCCGCTGGATGGTGTGGTCGCAAACCCGGAAACGCCGGAGGCGAGCGCCCGGCGCGCGGATCTCGAGCGGCTGACGGAAGGCGCAAGCCTCCTGATGCAGCACGGGAATCGCGTGGCCGCGCTCGCGGTCCTGTGGGCCGCGGTGGCCATCGATCCCGTCGATCACGGCGTGCACCGTCGCCTCGCCGCGACCCTCGCCGCCGGCGGGGATCTCGAGGGGGCGGCCCACGAGTACGCGCGCTACGTCGAGTTCCTCCTGCCCCGCGGCGAGCTCGAGCTGGCAACGGCCGAGCTGCACTACGCGGCGCAGACCCTGGGCCAGGTCCAGAAGCTCACCGACGCCGTCGTGCGCGTGAAGGCGCAGCTCCCCGAGCTCCTCGAGGCATCCCGCCAGCGTGTCGCGCCGATCGCCGCGCCGACGATCGAGCGGCACGACCCGGTGGAAGTTCGCCGCCCGGCCATCGATCCGACCGTCGTGCAGCTGCCGGTCGCGCACGCGAACCGCGCGACGTTCTACACGTGCCTCCACGACGATGGGGAAGCCGCCTGGCTGCAGCTCGAGGGCGGCACCGATGACGTGCAGCCCGAGAAGGTTCGGCTCGTGCGGGGCGAAGAGGTGCTCGAAACCCGTCGCTGCATCCCGATGCCCGCCGGACGCAAGAGCCACGCGCGGCCGGACGGCGACAGCAAGCTGTGGGTGGTCCTCCGCGCCCCCGAGGAGATGCTCAGGGCGATCGATCGCGACGAGGGCGATGAGTACGCCGTCGAGGCGCTCGTGAACGGCGAGTGGCTCGCCGTCGACCTCGAGGACACGGGCTGCCGCTTCGGGATGAAGCGGCGGGAGACCCGCTCGGCCTAGCGCCGGCCCATCGTGTCGGGGTGCCGGGACTCGAACCCGGGACCTCAGCGTCCCGAACGCTGCGCGCTACCAAGCTGCGCTACACCCCGTGGAAGACGCCAGTCTAGCCGACGCGTCGCGTCGCGGTGCGTAACACTCCAGCCCACATGAGCAGCCCCATCGTCGACCGGTGACCGGCGACCAGGTCCCGTTCGCGATCGCGGGCGCGGTCGCGATGATCGGCGCGGTGGTCGCCGCGACCCACCGCGATCCGCGCGCGGCCGGTGCGGCACTGCTCGCCACACTCCTCGCCCTCGCGGTCCTGTACGCGAGCCTCGCTGCGCCGCTGGTCGCCGGAGTCGTGGTCGTGCTCGCGCTCTTCGCCACCGTGCCCGTGGCCGTGCACGCCAACGTTCGGGCGGTCCCGGCGGAGGCTCGCGCGCGCGAGGCTCCCGTGGCCGGCGCGGCGATCGTCGTCTGCGCGGCGCTGCTCCTCCTCATCGGGTTCGCCGTCGCCTTCGGGGAGGTCCCGGTGAACGTCTCCCTCCGCTCGGCCGACGGGTACGACCTCGCGGCGCTGGCGGGAACGCTCGCCGCACACGCGCTGCCGGCCGCCGCCGCGGGCGGGCTCGCCATCGTCGCCGCCCTGTTCGGGCTCCACGCCATCCGGCGGGCACCGCGGTGACGATGGCGGTCCTGTACATCGGGGCGGTCGTGTTCGCAGCCGGCGCCCTCGGGACGCTCGTCCGCGCGAGCACGGCCGGCCGCCTTGTCGGCGTCGAGCTCATGTTCGCCGCGGCGACGCTCACGTTCGTCGCGGCGGCCGTCGGCTTCCGCGAGCTCGACGGTCAGGTCATGGCGTTGCTCGCGATCGCGGTTGCGACCGCGCACACGGCGGTCGGCTACGCGCTCTCCGCCCGCGCGGATCGATCGGCGTGACGCTCGCGCTCGTCGTCGGAATCCCGCTCGCGACAAGCGTGGCGATCGCCGTCCTCGGCGGGCGCCTTCCGCGCCGAGCCATCGGGATCATCACGGCGGCGGCGATGGCCCTCGCCTTCGGCGCGGGCGCATCGATGATCGGAACCCTTCGCGAGCGCCCGGAGATCGCCGCGTTCATCGGGCCGTGGCTGCCGCTCCCGGGCGCCGACATCGCGCTCGTCGTGGACAGCTCGATGCTCGCCGTGGCGCTGGCGCTCCTCGGGGTGTCGGCGTGCATCGCCGTGTACTCGATCGGCTACCTCGAGCGCGATCGCGGATTGCAGCGCTACTGCGCGGCGTTCGCGCTCCTCGTCGGTGGGACGCTCCTGGTGGTCGTCGGGTCCAACCTGCTGCTGGTCGTGGCGGGCTGGGAGCTCGCCGGTGTCGCGACGTACGTGCTCGTCGGCCATCATCGTGACGACCCGCGCGCCGCACGCGCCGCCGCGCAGGCGTTCCTCTTCGACCGCGTGGGTGACGCCGCGCTGCTGGCGGGGACGTTCCTCCTGCTCGGCGGGTTCCACACGGTCGACATCGCGCAGCTCGGCGGGGCGGCGCTCGAACACGGCAGCGTCGCCGGGAACATGCCCCTCGTCGCGAGCGTGCTCCTGCTGGTGGGCGCACTGGTGCGATCCGCCCAGCTCCCGCTCCAGGCATGGCTGCCGGAGACGGCGGAGGCGCCCGGTCCGGCGTCCGCGCTCATCCAGACCGTCGCGGTCGCGAGCGGCGTCGTGTTGCTCATGCGGCTGCGGTCGGTGGTCGTGCCCGACGTCCTCCAGGCGGCCGCGGTCATCGGCGCGGTCACCGCGTTCGGCGCCGCGATCGTGTCGGTCGCGCAGCGCGACGTCCGGCGCGTCCTCGCCTGGTCCACGGTCTCGCAGCTCGGCCTCATGTTCGTCGGAGCCGGCCTCGGCGCGCTGTTCGCGGCGCGGTTCCAGCTGATCGCGCACGCCCTGCTGAAGACCGTGCTCGTCCTCGGTGCTGGATCGGCGCGGCGCGCGACCGGGGACGACGCCGACCTGGCGCACGCCGCCCGGTACGGTGGCCTCGCCCGGGCGATGCCGTGGACCGCCGCCGCGTTCGGCGTGGCCACCGTCGCGCTCGCGGGCCTTCCGCCGGCCGCGGGATTCTTCGGCATCGCGGCGATCGTGAGTGCCGCGTTCACCGAGAACGACGCGCTGCTGACGGCGCTCGTCCTGCTCGCCGCGGCGACGTCCGCGTTCGCCGGGGTGCGGCTCTTCGCGCTCCTGTTCGCCGCACCCGGTGCGGTCCGCCGCGACCCACCTCGGCCGCCGGTCGCTCGCGACATCCCGCTCGCGCTGCTCGCGATCGGTGGATTGGCCTTCGGTGCGCTGGTGAGCTTCGGGGTGCTGCCGATCGGCAGCGGACCGGCGGACGACGCGCCGCTGTGGCTGTTGGGTGCGACCTTCGGCGTCGTGCTCATCGCGTCGGCCGCCGGATGGCTTGCCTATCGCGGCGGTTTCGCGCGCGCGGCCCGGATCGAACGCGTCCTCGGCTGGGCCCGCGGCGGCCTCGGCTTCGACTCACTCGCGCGCGCGCTCGTGGTCCGCCCGGTCGCATGGATCGCGCGCGAGCTCGATCAGGGCGCCGAGCTCGTCAACGGGCACGCTGTGGATGCCGCCGGCGCAGCGATCGCGCGAGCCGGAGGCGTCGTGCGCCGGGTCCAGCCCGAGGGCACCCGCGCCCAGCAGGTCCTGATCCTCGCGGGCACGGTCGCCCTCCTCGCGTACTGGACCTGGAGCGGGCGCTGATCGCCGTCGCGGTCCTGGTCGTCCCGCTCATCGCGGCCGCGGCGTGCGCGCTGCCCATCGGCCGCCTCGCGCGGCCGCTCGCGGTGCTCGCCGGGCTCCTGACGGCCATCGCCGCCGCCGTCGCGGCGTGGGCCGGCGTCGGCGCCACGGCGGCGGCCTACGTGTGGGCGAGCCCGATCGGCGCGCAGCTCGCCATCGGCGCGGATCGGTCGTCGGCCGCGTTCCTCATGCTCACCGGCGTGTCGTTCGCCGCCGGCGCGGCGGCCAGCGGGGCGGTGCGATCGCCCCGGGCGTACTTCGCCCTCTGGTCCCTGCTCCAAGCGGCGGTCTCCGGCGTCTTCGTCGCGCGCGACCTCGTGCTGTTCCTCGCGTGCTGGGACGCGATCCTCGCCCCACTCGCGCTGCTGATGTGGCATTGGGGCGGCACCGACCGGCGCGCGGCCACCCGGCGCCTGGTCTGGTACTGGATGGCCGCGAGCGTGCCGCTGCTGACGGCCATCGTTGCGCTCGGCGTCGGAGCCCGGACGTTCTCCTTCGCCGACCTGAGTGGCTACCGGCTCGCGGAGGGGAGTCAGGTCATCCTCGCGGTGCTCTTTCTCGCGGCGTTCGCCGCCCGGCTGCCGCTCTTCCCGTTCCATGCGTGGCTCCCGCGGGCGTATGTCGCCGCCCCGCTGCCGGTCGTGCTCGTGCTGTCGAGCGTGATCTCGAAGACGGCCGCGTACGCGATCGTGCGGATCTGCCTGCCGTTCTTCCCGAGAGGGATGGCCGACGTGGCGCCGTACGCGATCGGCCTCGCGACCGTCGGCACGCTGTACGGCGCCCTCCTCGCGACGCGCCAGCGCGACACCCGCCTGCTCATCGCCTACGCGAGCGTGTCCCAGCTCAGCTTCATCGCATTGGGCGCGTTCGTCGCGACGCCCGACGCGGTGCAGGGAGTCCTCGTCGCGAGCATCTCCCACGGGCTCGTCGTCGCTGCGCTCGTGCTCCTCGCGGGGACGCTTGCCCGGCGGGCCGGGTCGTTCAGCTTCGGCGCCGCGGGCCTCGGGTCTCGGGCGCCCGTGCTCACGTCGCTCGTGCTCATCGCGATGCTCGCGGCGATCGGCGTGCCCGGAACGAGCGGCGCGCCCGGCGAGCTGCTCATCCTCGCTGCCGCGTTCGCCCGCGCGCCCGGCATCGGAGCGCTCGCGGTCCTCGTGATCGTCCTCTCAGCCGGGTATTGCCTGGCGCTGCTCCGCTCGGTGCTCTCCGGTCCCGGAGACGTTCGCCACGCGGACATCGGCTGGCGCGACCGGGCGCTCGTGATCCCGCTGCTGGCCCTCGTCGTGGCGATCGGCGTCGCGCCGCGCGCGATCGGCGATCTGGCCGAGCCGGCCGGCGAGCAGCCGGGCAGCGCGCGGTGACGGAGGCGGAGCTCCAGGCGGCCGCACCGGCGCTGATCCTCGCGTCGAGCGGCGTCCTCCTCGCCGCCGCGGCGCTTCCCGGTCGCGTGCGGCTCGGAGCGCTGGCCTGGCTCGGCGTGGCGTTCGCGCTGTCGGCGGCGGCGGCCGCCATCGCCGTCGGGACCGGCGAGGCCGCATTCGGCGGATCGCTCGCGCGCGACGGCGGGAGCGTGTTCTTCTCGGCGCTCATCGCGATCGTCGCGGCGGCGGAGCTCACGTTGATCGCCGCGGACCGGCGTCACGCGCGTCACGCGGCCGGCGGCGAGGTCGGGTTGGTGCTCCTGTCCGCGGCCGGTGCGGCGCTCATGGTCGCGGCCGCGGACCTCGGCCTGCTGTTCGCGGCGATGGCGCTTCTCGCGGTGCCGCTCGCGGTCCTGACGGGCCGAGGCCGCTCCGGCGCGCGCTACGCGCTCCTCAGCGCGGCGATCGCGGCGGTGACCGTGTACGGCGTCGCACTCCTCTACAGCGCCACCGGCGAGACCGGCTACGCGGCGCTCGGGCGCGCGACGCGCAATCCGCTGTATCTCGGGGGGCTCGCGCTGGTCCTGGCCGGGCTCGCGTTCCACGCCGGTCTGGCGCCGTTCAGCGCGTGGTCGCCGGCGACGCACGAACGCTCGAGTCCGGCGGTCTCGGTGCACCTCGCGGTCGTGGCGCGCATCGCCGCGTTCGGCGCGCTCCTTCGGTTGGCCGGGGCGACCCGCAGCGGCGAGGCACCGGTGGACTGGGAGGCCTCACTCGCCGTCCTCGCGGCGATCACGCTCGCGCTCGGTGCGCTCTCCGCGATCGGGGAGCGGCGGGTGAAGCGGGTCTTCGGGTACCTGTCGCTCGCCCAGGCCGGCGCGGTCGCGATCGCCGCCGCGGGACAGGCGCCGTCAGCGGTCGCCTTCTACGTCACGATCGACGCGGCGCTCACGGTCGGCGCGTTCGCCTTCGTGGCGTCGCTGCGGTCGGACGAGCCGACCGTCTCCGACCTCGCGGGCCTCGCGCGCCGGCGGCCGCTGCTCGTGGCCGGATTCGGCGTGGTGCTCAGCGGACTCTTCGGCTTCCCGCCGACCGCCGGATTCCTCGCGAAGCTCTACGTGTTCGAGGCGGCCGCGCGCGCGCAGCTGCTGTGGCTCGTCGTGCTCGGCGCGATCGCGACGGTCGTGACCGCCGTCGCGTGCGTTCGGCTGCTGCTCGCCTGTTTCGCGCCGCCGCGGTCGGACATGGTGGCGCCGGCCCGGGCCCGCGTCGCGACGGCACTCGTGCTCGCGGCGGCGGTCATCACGATCGTGCTCGGCGTGGCGCCCGGACCGCTGCTGGAGGCGGCGCAGGCGGTGCGCTTCTAGTCGGGCAGCGCGTCCCGGCGCGCGAGCTCGTAGCCCGCGAGGAACGTCCGGAGGCCGGCCTGGCCGTGCGACATCATGAGGAAGTGGTTCGCGACGTATGCGGGCCGCACCACCGGGGCCAGCCGGTTCAGCGTGGCCTTGGTCGTGTCCACGGACTCGTCGAACGTGATCCGGCAGCCATCAGCCGCGGGCGTGATCGTCCAGCGGATGGTCCCTTCGAGGTCGCCGGTGAGCAGCGCCTCGAGGATGCCGGCCCGGGGATCGGCGATCGTGCGCTCGAGCTCGAACGCCAGGTCGTAGGGCAGGAACGAGCGGGTGCGCATCCAGAGGTGGTTCTCGTCGAGCTTCCGGGCCTCTTTGA
The DNA here is from genome assembly GCA_034666765.1 of Chloroflexota bacterium. Lineage (GTDB taxonomy): Bacteria > Chloroflexota > Limnocylindria > P2-11E > P2-11E > UBA4735. Next base: position 991 of record JAXDLF010000123.1, on the reverse strand, counting down.
CCTCGGGCCACCACGCCGGATAGCTGACGACCTCGTAGATCGCGGCGTAGACGGCATCGGCCGGCGCGTCCACGGTCCACCGGCTGAAGAAGTGGTAGCGGCGCGATCCGGCTGGGGTGGGCGACGTCGGGCCCTTCATTCCCGAATGCTACGAGCGGGAACCGGACGCGGATGCGCGTTGTAGGGAGGGGAGCAGGCTGGAGGTGTCGCCATGCGACGCATCGCTCTGGTGGTCTTCGCTGCCGCCCTCGCGCTCGTCGCGACCTCGTCACCGTCCGCGGCCGGCGGCTGCATCAACAACGGCAGGCCGACGGAAGGCACCAGCGCGGACGTGCGGATCGACAAATGTCAGTTCATGTCCGCGATCCTTCGGGTTCCCGTCGGGACGACGGTCACCTGGACGAACGACGACTTTCTCCCGCACGAGATCAGCGGCATCGGGTGGGGCCGGATCCAATCGATGCTCATGACCGGCGACACGTTCTCCCACGCCTTCACCGAGACGGGGATCTACCCGTACACCTGCCCCTTGCACGCCGGGATGTCGGCGGTCGTGTTCGTCGGTGACGTCAGCGCTCCGGCGTCGCGGCAGAACACCGTCGCATCGAGAGTCGAGGGCGCGCCGGTGGGTCCGGTGGACCCGAGCCAGGATGGCCCGTGGGCGGCGATGGCGATCGTCGCGATCGCGGCCGCCGGCGTCGCGGGGTTCGCGATCGGCCAGCGCGCCCGGGAACGGTAGGCGCTAGGTCGGCAGCGACCGTTCGCGAAGCGCGGCGGTCGTCGGGACGAGCGGCACGAGGCCCTGGCCGAGTCCGGGAAGGACGCCCTCGGGCCGGCCGAGCCATTCGCGCACGGTGGGGAGTGTCTTGCCGCCGGTCTCGCGCCAATCGTGGTCGCCGAGCGGACCCGCGGGGCAGTAGCCCCAGGTGCCGGCGATCTTGATCAGCGGGTCCGGCGCATCCCGCGGAACCTGATGCTCCGCCTTCGCGCA
>JAXDLF010000122.1:0-5557 GCA_034666765.1 Chloroflexota bacterium | reverse complement strand
TGCACGAACACCGCTCCGACGTTGCCGCGGAAGATGTACTCGTCGTAGCCGTCGACGTCATAGTCGCGCTGCTCGCCCGACGCGACGCGCCGCTCCGCGAGGAGCCGCTCGGCGCGGAGGAGCGAGCCATACGCGTCGGCCCGAAGGTGCGGCAGGTAGAGCCCGCCGAACACGCCGTGCCAGTAGACGTCGTTCGTCTGGGCGCGCCACAGGTTCTGCTGGGCCTGGCGGACCTCGGGTGACGCGTCCAGGATGCTGCGCCGCGCCAGCTCCTCGGACACGATGAGCATCCGCTTGTGCAGGGCGTTCGCTTCCGGGTACTTCGCCAGGAAGTTGCGCCACGGCGGGAGCGCGACGAGCGACGCGAGGTCGTCCTTCAGCGCGTTGCGCGCCTGGGTGAACCGCCGCGCCGCGGACGCGTCGAGCGACCACTCACCCATCTCGTGATACGTGCCGCCGGGGACGTAGACCCGTCGCGATGGCTTCTGGAAGATCCAGGCGTCCTCGAGCGTCGTCGTCTCGAGGAAGTCGGCCTGCGCGATCTGGGTGAAGAAGTCCTCGAGCCATCCGTCCTTGTGGACGCGCTGGTACGTGCCCGGCCACGCGCCGAATTTCTCCCCGTCGTCCGCGTACACCACGAGCTTCGCGCCGGCGGCCTGCCGCTCGCGCAGCTCCTTGATCGTCTGGCCGACGTCGCGGAACGGGATGAGATACCTGAGGCGCGTGTTGGCGGGATAGAGGACGAGCGGAAAGCCCTGGTCCTCGGTGATGAAGGACTCGCCCAGCTCGTCGCGGCGGAGGCCGGCCTGCATGAAGTGCTCTTCGTCGAGGATCGTGTACGCGACGCCGGCCTCGGCGAGGACCGAGGGCAGGTGCGGCTCCCACACCCGCTCGGTGAGCCAGGCTCCGAGCGGACGGCGACCGAAGATCGCCGCGACGCGATCGGTGAGCGCCCGGATCTGGCCGACGGCATCGCGCCGGGGGATGCCGACGAGGATCGGCTCGTGGTAGCCGCCCGACAGGAGCTCGATCTGACCGCGCTTGACCAGGTCCGCGAGATCGCCGATGACGTCGGGGCGATTCGCCTCGAGCCAGTCGAGGAGCGGTCCGGAGAAGTGGAGGGTCGCTTTCACTTCGGGATGCCGATAGAGCGCAGCTACGAGCGGCGCATACGCGCGCTCGGCCACGTCGGCGAAAACATGTGGGAAGTTCCCCGCTGGCTGGTGCTGGTGGAAAACCAGCGCCAAACGCAGCCGATCGGCCACTTGAAGTGCATTCTACCAAATTTCATTTCGGCGTACGGTCTGCGTACAAATATGCCCAATGGATGTCCCGTAAATCGACAAGACGCTCGCTTTCGGTCACACTTCCGGTCGATGGCCACCCGCTTCGTCCTCATCGCAGTGGCGATCACCGCCCTGATCGCGAGCGCCTGCACCCCGGTGACGGTGACGCCGCCGGCAACGTCCGCGGCCCCCGCGACGCCCGCGCCGACGCCCTCCGCGACGCTCGCGCGGCCATCCCCTACCGCGACCGCCGGCCCGTCGCCCACTCCCAGCCCGAGCACCAGCCCGTCGACCAGCCCGGCCCCGCTGTCGTGCCCCAGCCAGACCGGCGGGAACCAGACCGCGCAGGCCCAGATCACGGCCATCCGCGCGGCCCACAACCCGGGTTTCGACCGCGTGGTCTTTGAATTCGGCCCCGCTCCGCTGGGGACGTACGCCCTGCCGCCGTGGTCGATCGCGGTCACCAACGAGTTCATCGGGACGAGCGGACGCCAGGTGCCGGTCGACGGGAACGCATTCCTGTCGGTGCGGTTCAGCGACGCGTCCACGGTCGACCCGACGACAGGGAAGCAGACGTTCACCAACACCGACATCCGTCCGGGCCTGCCGCTGGTCCGGCAGGTCCGGCTGATCGACGATTTCGAGCGAGTGATGAACTGGGGCATCGGTCTCGAACGGCTCGCCTGCCCGAAGGTGAGCACCCTGACGGGCCCCGTCCGGCTCGTGGTGGACCTGCCGACCCCACCCTGAGATACTTGGATCTCCAAACCGCGTTTTAGGGGAGCGACTCCATTTGGCTGAGGCACCGAAGCTCGTAGTCCGGCCGCGCACCGTGCTCGGCAAGAAGGTCGGCGCGCTGCGCCGTGAGGGCCGCCTGCCCGCGGTCATCTTCGGCGGCCACGCCGCATCGACGCCGGTCGAGACCGATACGAGCACCTTCCAGAAGGGCTATCGCCGCTGGGGCCAGACCACGCTCCTCTCACTGACCGGGCTGGATGGCGGCGAGGTGCCGGTGCTCGTGCACGACGTCTCGCGCGAGCCCCGGACGGGTTCGCTCCTCCACGTCGATTTCGCCCGCGTCTCGCTGACCGAGAAGACCCACGCCGAAGTGCCGCTCCACTTCAGCGGCGAGTCGCCCGCGGTCCGCACCCACGGCGGCGTCATGGTCCATGCGCTCAGCGAAGTGCGGATCGAGGCGTTCCCGCAGGACATCCCCCACCAGATCGAGGTCGATCTTTCGAAGATCGAACAGATCGAAGACACCCTGTACGTCCGCGATCTCGTCGTCGACGCGTCGAAGATCGAGATCCTGAACGACGGCGATCAGGTCATCGCGAAGGCCGTTGCGCCGCGCGCCGAGGAAGAGGTCAAGCCCGCCGCGGTCGCCGAAGGCGAAGCGGTCGAGGGCGAGGCCGCCGAGGGCGAGGCCGCGCCGGCCGCCGCCGGAGCCGCCGCGCCCGCCGCCGGTGCCGCCGCGCCGAAGGGTGCCGCGCCCGCCGCGAAGGGCGCCCCGGCGACCGAGGCCCCGAAGGGCAAGAAGGGCTAGCCGGCCTCCCGGAACTCCTCGATGCGCGCATCGGGGAACGGGTTGTCCGCGCGCTCGAGACTCCGCAGCTCCACGTCATCGTCGCCCGTGCCGCGGGCCGCGAGGTCCAGCGCGCGCTGCAGGCGCTGGGCATGTGAGCGGAATCGCTCGGCGGCGTAGTCGCCGGCCTGTCCGGTCGTGACGAGGAACGGCCAGTCGCTCGACTCGAGGAGCAGCAGCTCGCGCAACGCCTGATCCGCCGCGCGCTTGCGCAACGCGTCGCGGGGCGGGTCGTCGGCCAGGGGGCGCAGCCGCCACGCCGCGGCGCGGATGCCGTCCCACATCCATTGCGTCGCGGGCGCCAGCCACGTCGAGTGGTCGTTGTTCTTCCCCCACGATCCTTCCGCGAGCGCGATCCGCTCGCGCGGAGGCTGCGCCGCGAGCCGGTCGGCGACGGTCGTCTCCAGGTCGCCCAGGTCCCGCAGCACCAGTCCGAGCCAATCGACGCCCTCGAACCACCAATGGCCGAAGAGCTCGCTGTCGAACGTCGTCACGACCATGCCGTCCCGTCCGGTCGCCCGGCGGTGCGCGGCGAGCTCCTCGCGACCCGACGCGCTGAAGTGGCGGGCGTGCTCGCGCACGCGCTCGCCGGCGAGCGAGACGACGTACTCGGCCTTGTTCCCGAGATCGACCGTCGTGGCGGTCACCCGCCAGTAGCGCAGGCCCGAGCGGTCGTCCTTGCGGTGGAACTCCCGGTAGAACGGATCGCCGGGGTAGCCCCGCGCCGCGGACCACACCTGTCCGGAGATCTCCGGGTGGCGCGACACCGCGGCCACGGCCGAGTCGGCGACGAGGTACGGACGGAGCAGGTCGACGGTCGCATCGATGAGCGGCTCGTTTTCGTCAAGGAGCGCGACCTTCGCTCCCGCGCCCGACGAGGAGCGCTCCGCCGGCGCGGCGCGGTACGGCTTCGCGGCGCGGCCGACCTCTCGGCCGCGCATGAGCGCGGCATCGGTGAAGAAGTGCGTCAACCCGTGACGCTCGAGCGCCCGCTCGAGACCGGGCTTGTACGCGCACTCCGGCAGCCAGATGCCGGTGGGGTCGATGCCGGTCAGCCGCCTGGTGGACGCGAGGCCGACCCGAAGCTGGGCCTCGACCGAGCGCGCATCGAGGAGCGGCAGGTACCCGTGCGTCGCGCCGGACGTGAGGATCTCGACCTCACCGGTGCGCGCGAGGTCCGCGAACGCACCGACGATGTCCCGACCGAAGCGGTCGGTGAACGCGTGCTTGAGGCGCGAGTACGACCCCCGGTAGAACTCCGCGACGGCCTGGCGCCCCGACCAGCCCGCGACCCCGAAGTCCCAGGCGTCGAGCTCGGCCCGGCGGATCTGATCGTCGGCGTAGGCCACGAACCGGGTGCAGATGTCCGGATCGGCGAGCTGCTCGATCAGGGTCGGCGTCAGGCCGATCGTGATGCGATAGCGCACCCCCTCCGCGCGCAGATCGTGCAGCAGCACGAGCAGCGGCAGGTACGTCCCAAGGATGGCTTCGTGCACCCACTCCTCGCCGTGCGGCCAGCGGCCCGCGCCGCGGACATACGGAAGGTGCGAGTGGAGGACGAGGGCGTACGCGTCGGACATGCCCGCCAGCCTAAGGGTGGCCGTCCTAGCATCGCGACCGTGAGCGAGCGGCCGTTCGAGATCGATCCGGACATCGCCGTCGCCCGCACGCTGCCCGCGCGCACGTACTCGGATCCGGCGGTGTTCCGCCTCCAGCAGGAACGCATCTTCGCGCGCACCTGGCAGTACGCCGGGCACGACGACCTCGTGCGCGTCGCGGGCCAGGTCTTCCCATTCACCTTGCTGCCGGGCGCGCTGGACGAGCCGCTCGTCCTCACGCGCGACGGCGACGATCAGCTGCATTGCCTCTCGAATGTCTGCACGCATCGCGGCACGCTCGTCGTCGAAGGCGCCGGCCACCTGCAGCAGCTCCGCTGCCGCTATCACGGGCGCCGGTTCACCCTCGACGGGCGATTCCACTCGATGCCCGAGTTCGAGCGCACCGCGAACTTCCCGTCGAAGGCCGACGACCTCCCGCAGGTGTCGCTGGCGCGGCTCGAGCGATTCCTCATGGTCGCGCTCGCGCCGGCGATGCCGTTCGACGAGCTCGCCGCTCCGGTGCGGGCGCGACTCGCGGGTCTGCCGTTCGCCGATCTCGTGTACGACGCTGCCGCCGCGCGCGATTACCTCGTCGAGGCGAACTGGGCGCTGTACGTCGACAACTATCTCGAGGGCTTCCACATCCCGTACGTGCACTCGAGCCTCGCGACGACGCTCGACTACGGCGCGTACGCCGTCGAGCTCGAGCGGTACGCCGTCCTGCAGCTCGGGATCGCGAAGCCGGGCGAGCGCGCGTTCGCGCTCCCGGCGGGTCATCGCGACGCGGAGCGATCGATCGCGGCGTACTACTTCTGGCTCTTCCCCACCACGATGTTGAACGTCTACCCGTGGGGCGTGTCGGTGAACGTCGTCACCCCGCTGGCGGTGGACCGGACGCGCGTGTCGTTCCTGCCGTTCGTCTGGGATGCGAGCGCCCGCGGCGACGGTGCCGGGTCCGGCCTCGATCGTGTCGAACGCGAGGACGAGGCGATCGTCGAGGCCGTGCAACGCGGCGTGCGGTCGCGCCTGTACGAGCGGGGTCGCTACTCGCCGGCGCGCGAGGGCGGAGTGCACCACTTCCACCGTCT
>JAXDLF010000121.1:0-3731 GCA_034666765.1 Chloroflexota bacterium | reverse complement strand
CTGTTCGGCCTCCCCGACATGAAGGACGAGGAGGGCAGCGGCGCGCGCGACCCGCTCGGCCCCGTCCCGGACGCGCTCCGTCGCATCCGCGCGAGCGGCGCGGAGCTCGCGCTCATCGCCGACGTGTGCCTCTGCGAGTACACGAGCCACGGCCACTGCGGCGTTCTCGCGCCGGGCGGCGGCGTCGACAACGACGCGACGCTGCCGCTGCTCGCGGACGCGGCGATCGCGTACGCCGACGCGGGCGCCGACATCGTCGCGCCGTCGGACATGATGGACGGGCGCGTCGCCGCGGTCCGCTCGGCGCTCGACCGACGCGGTCACGAGACCACCGCGATCCTCGCGTATTCGGCGAAGTACGCGTCCGCGTTCTACGGCCCGTTCCGCGAGGCCGCCGAGTGCGCGCCGCGCGAGGGTGACCGCAGCGGCTACCAGATGGATCCGCCGAACGGCCGTGAGGCCCTCGCGGAGATGGCGAGCGACCTCGACGAGGGCGCGGACCTCCTCATGGTGAAGCCCGCCGGTCCGTACCACGACGTGCTCGCCCGGGCGCGCGACCGGTTCGACGTCCCGCTCGCCGCGTACCAGGTGAGCGGCGAGTACGCCGCCATCTGCGCCGCGGCCGAGCGGGGCTGGCTCGATCGCGACCGCGCCGCGCGCGAGTCGCTCGTCGGCATCGTGCGCGCCGGCGCGGACATCGTCATCACGTACTTCGCGCTCGAGGCCGCGGCATGGTCCTGAGCGTGAGCGCGAACGAGGCCCTGATGCGCCGCGCCGAGGCCGTGATGCCGGGTGGCGTCTCGAGCCCGGTGCGCGCGTATCGCGCGGTCGGCGGCCAGCCGCCGTTCATCGTCCGGGGCGCCGGCGCGCGGGTGTGGGACGCCGACGGCCGCGAGTACATCGACCTGGTGTGCTCGTGGGGCCCCCTCATCCTCGGTCACGCGCACCCCGACGTGGTCCGCGCGATCACCGAGCAGGCCCGGCTCGGGACGTCGTACGGCGCACCGACTCCGCTCGAGGTCGACCTCGCCGAGACGATCGCCGCCGCGTACCCCGCGGCCGAGATGCTCCGCTTCGTCTCGTCCGGGACCGAGGCGGCGATGAGCGCGCTCCGCGTGGCCCGGGCCGCGACGGGCCGGGCGCGGATCGTGAAGTTCGCGGGCGGCTACCACGGGCACAGCGACGGCCTGCTCGCGCGCGCCGGCTCGGGGGTCGCGACGCTCGGTCTTCCGGACTCGGCCGGCGTCAGCGCCGCGACGGCCGCCGACACGATCGTCGTCGAGTACAACGACCTCGCGGCCTGCGAGCGCGCGATCGACGGGAGCATCGCCGCGGTGATCGTCGAGCCGTACGCCGGCAACATGGGCTGCGTCCCGCCCGGGCCGGGGTTCCTCGCGGGCCTGCGCGCGCTCTGCGATCGCAGCGGGGCGCTCCTCGTGTTCGATGAGGTGATCACCGGGTTCCGCGTGGCCCGCGGCGGCGCCCTCGAGCGCACCGGCGTCCGGCCGGACCTCGCGTGCTTCGGCAAGGTCATCGGCGGCGGGCTCCCCGTCGGCGCGTACGGCGGATCGCGCGCGCTCATGTCCCACGTCGCTCCGCTCGGCCCGGCGTATCAGGCCGGCACGCTCTCGGGCAACCCGCTGGCGATGGCCGCGGGCCTCGCGACGCTCGCCCACCTCGACGCCGCGGCATACGCGCGGCTCGAGGCGCTCGGCGCGCGGCTGGCGACCCGGCTCGAGGCGGCCGCGGCGCGCGCCGGCGTGCCCGCGCGGGTGCAGCGCGTGGGCTCGCTGCTCACGCTCTTCTTCACCGGCGCCCCCGTCGCGAACGAGCGCGACACGGCCCAGGCCGATCGCGCGCGCTTCGCGCGGTTCCACCGCGGCATGCGCGAGCGCGGCGTGCTGCTGCCGCCATCGCAGCTGGAGTGCGCGTTCCTGTCCCTGGCCCACGACGAGACCGATATCGACGCGATCGGCGATTGCGCCGATCGGGTCCTCGAGGAGATGACCGAGTGAACGAGCTGTTCCGCTTCCTGACCATCGCGGTGTCGCCGGAATGGCGCCGCCGCAGCGAGGTCGAGCGCGAGCGCGACAAGGCCGAGCTCGCCGAGGCGGTGGCCGGATGCGGCGTCGCCGCGCACGCGTACTCGCTCGTCGGCACCCGTTCGGACGCCGACCTCCTGCTCTGGCTCGTCGCCGATGACCCGGCCGGCCTTCGCACGGCGGAGAGCCGTCTCGCGGCGACGGCGCTGTGGGCCTGGAGCACCCGCCCGTACGGGTACCTGGCCGCGCGGCGGAAATCGAAGTACCTGGGCGAGCACGAGGCCGTCGCGACCGAGCATCGCGCGCCGGCGGGTCCGGTCGGCGACAAGCCGTACGTCGTCGTGTACCCGATGACGAAGAAGCGCGCCTGGTACGCGCTGCCGCTCGCCGAGCGCACGCGGATCATGGCCGGCCACTTCGCCGTCGGCCATCGCCATCCCGAGGTGCGGATCCACACCGGGTACAGCTTCGGCATCGACGACAACGAGTTCGTCGTCGCGTTCGAGGCTCCGGACCCGCGCGATTTTCTCGCGCTCGTCGCGGAGCTGCGGGAGAGCGAGTCGTCCGCGTACACCGAGCGCGAGACGCCGATCTTCGTCGGCGCCGCGATGCCCATCTCCGAGGCCCTCGACCTCGTCGACGGCGCGCGCTCGCGCGTGCCCGCATGACCGCGCCGCTGCTCGTCCGCGCGGCCCGGCGCGAGACCGTCGAGCGCACGCCGGTGTGGTTCATGCGCCAGGCCGGGCGGTGCCTCGCGGAGTACCGCGCGCTCCGCGAGCGGTACGGGATCCTCGAGATGGCCCGCACGCCGGAGCTCTGCGCGCGCGTGACGGCCATGCCCGTCGACCGCCTCGGCGTCGACGCGGCGGTGCTGTACGCCGACATCATGCTTCCCCTCGACGGCATGGGCGTGCCGTTCGGCATCGAGCCCGATGTCGGCCCGATCGTCGCCGCGCCGCTGCGCACGGCCGCCGACATCGCGATGCTCCGGGTCGTTCCCGCCGAGGAGGCGACGCCGTACCTGTTCGAGACGATCCGCGCGCTGCGCCGGGACCTCCCGCCGGAGGTCGCGCTCGTGGGCTTCGCGGGCGCGCCGTTCACCCTCGCGTCGTATCTCATCGAGGGCCGTCCGAGCCGCGACCTCGCCCTGACGAAGGCGATGCTCTTCGGGGAGCCCGAGCTCTGGACGCGGCTGATGGACACGCTCGTCGAGGTCCTGTCGCGGTACCTCCGGGCGCAGATCGCGGCCGGTGCCGACGTGATCCAGCTCTTCGACTCGTGGGCCGGCGCGCTCGCGCCCGAGGACTACGAGCGGATGGTCCTCCCGCACACCGCGCGCATCTTCGCCGCGCTCGATGGGCTCGGCGCGCCGCGCATCCACTTCGCGACCGGCAACCCGCTGCTGCTCCCGGCGATGGCCGGCGCGGGCGCCGAGGCGGTGAGCGTCGACTGGCGCGTGCCGCTCGACGACGCGGCCCGGCTCGTCGGCCCGGACACGGCGCTGCAGGGCAACCTCGACCCGGGCATCTGCCTCGCGCCGTTCGAGGTCGTCGCGGCGGGCGCGCGCGACGTCCTGCGGCGCGCGGCGGGGCGGCCGGGGCACATCTTCAACCTCGGCCACGGCGTCCTTCCCCAGACCGACGCGGACACCCTGGCCCGGCTCGCCGCCCTGGTGCGGGAGGAGAGCGC
>JAXDLF010000120.1:0-5685 GCA_034666765.1 Chloroflexota bacterium | reverse complement strand
CGAGCAGCTCCATCGTGACGAGCGCCGCGAGACCGGACCGCAGGAGCGGGCGCCAGTCGCGGGCCCGGACGAGCTCGATGAGGGCGGCCACGACGATGATCCCGAGCACCAGCCCGAACTGCGGCTTCGTCATCGTCGCGACGCCGGCGAGCACGCCCGCGATCCCCCACCGTCTCGCGCCGGCGGCGAGGAGGGCCGCGAGGAACGGCAGCGTCCCGACGGCGTCGACCTGGCCCCAGTACGGGCCGGCGAAGATCGGCGCCGGCTGGAGCATCCAGATGCCCGCCGCGAGGATCGCCGCGCCGTTGCCGGCGTGGCGGCGCACGAGCCGGACGATCAGCAGCGCGATGCCGACGTCCGCGGGGACGCTGATCGCTTTCACCGCGAGGCGCAGGAGCTCCCCGTCGAAGAGCGCGCCCAGGGCCCACAGCACGTAGAGGAATCCGGGCGGGTAGTCGCTGAAGTAGCCGGGCTCGTAGAACCGGCCGGGGCCGACGGCCGCGAGCTTCTCGGCCCAGGCCATGAAGGTCCCGACGTCCGAGGGGAATCCCGGCGATCGGGCCACGAGGAGCCGCAGCGCGACGCCGATGACGACGAGGACGGCGATCGCGACGTTCGCCCGGCGCCGTGCTCGCTCGCTCATTGCCAATAGCCATACCGGATGATCGCGACCGTCGCGTAGACGTTGAAGAGGACCGCCAGCCCGCAGGCGACCACGAACAGGATCGACGGACGTGAGCGCCACACCCCATTCCGGAGCGCGTCACCGCCGACGGCGAGCGCGATGAGGAAGGGCTGCGCGTCGATGCTGAACCGGTAGCCGAACTGGGCGAAGCCGACGGTGCCGTGCGTGACGTCGGGGATCAGCGCGAGACCGGCCGCCATGGCCACAGCGGCGACGGCGACCGAGCGCCGGACGTCCTGCAGGCCCGCGAACAGGAACAGCAGCGCCGGGGTCACCAGGAAGAGGCTCGTCCCGACGAGCCGCGGGCGCAGGAAGTACCAGACGTTCGGCACGAAGTCGGGCGGCTCCATGAAGATCGCGTACAGGTGGCGCGGCAGGTAGTCGATCGAGAACAGACCGTGATCGAAGAAGAAGTCGCCCTCGGTGAGCCGCGCGTACCCGGCGTCCGCGACCGTGCCCCAGCGCAGCACGTTGTATCCGAGGTAGACGGCCAGGAGCGGCAGGCCGGCGGCGACCACCCGCAGGACCGTCGGGCCGAACGGCGCGTTGCCGCGCCGGGCGGCGAGCAGCGCGAGCGCCGGCACCGCCGCCGCCACCGGCAGCCGGGCCAGGGCCGCGAAGCCGATGGCCGCGCCGACTCCCCAGGCCGGCCCGCCGCGAGCGGCGATGAGGAACGCGATCGCGGTGAAGAGCATCGCGACCGCATGCGCCGCGTACCACGACCGGCCGTCGGCGCTGGTGAAGAGCAGCGTCGTCCCGAACGCCGACAGCAGCGCTCCGGTCACGGCGACCCACCGCGGCGCGCCGTAGGCCCGCAGCGCGAGGTACAGGACGCCCGCCGACGCACCGCCGCACACCTGGGAGACGAGGTTCTGCGCGGTCGCGGTCCCGAAGGGGAGGAGCGGGATCGAGAGGATCGCCGGGAGGGGCGGGTACGCCACGCACCATCTCCCATCGCCGCAGGAGACCAGCTCGTTCAGCCAGGGCGGGTTCTCGACGAGCCAGTACCGGCCATTGACGAAGGCCTCGGCCAGCCGGCCGTAGTAGTCGTAGATCGTCGGCGCGTTCCAGCCCGCGATCAGGTAGCCGACGACGGCGATGCACCCGAGGCCGAGGGCGATCCAGCGGTCCTTCACGCGACCAACGTCACCCACGTCACCCGTGGAACGCTAGCCTGTGGTGCCTGTGCCCGAACACCTCGCCGGCCTGTCTTTCTTTTTCCCGGCACGCGACGAAGAGCGCAACGTCGAGCCGATGGTCGCCCGGGCCCTCGAAGTCCTCCCGCGGTACACGGACCGGCTCGAGGTGACCATCGTCGACGACGGCAGCAGCGATCGCACCGGGGAGATCGCCGACGCGCTCGCGCGATCCGACCCGCGGGTGAAGGTCCTCCACCACCGGCCGGGACGCGGCTACGGCGGGGCCGTCCGGGCCGGGCTCGTGAGCGCCACCCAGCCGTTCGTGTTCTTCACCGACGGCGATCAGCAGTTCGACGTCGCCGACTTCGACAAGCTGTTCGGCGCCCTGGCGCCGGGCGTCGACGCGGTCATCGGCTACCGGCTGAAGCTGGCCTACTCGTGGCGCCATCGGGTCGTGTCGGGCGTGTACAACCGAGTCATCCGGATCCTGTTCGCGGGCGGCTGGCGCGACGTGGACTGCGCGTTCAAGCTCTTCCGGGCCGACGTCTTCGGCCGCGTGCCGCTCGACCGCGTTCGCTCGAACGGCGCGTTCTTCTCGCCGGAGCTCCTGATCACGCTCCGCGCCGGCGGCATCGTCATGCGAGAGGTCGGGATCCCGCATCACGAGCGGCTGCACCACGAGCCCAAGGGCACGTCGCTCAAGACGATCCTCAAGGCGATCCGCGATCTCCTGCTCCTCCGGCTCTCGCTCTGGCTGAGTCCCCGCTCGAGCTAACGCTCGAGTCGCCAGATGTCGGCATGGATCTCCCGCTTGCGGATGACCTTGGTGCGGCCTCCGTCGACGAGCGCGACCGCCGGCCGCGGGTGGTGGTTGTAGTTGGAGGCCATCGCGACGCTGTACGCGCCGGCCGCGGGGATCGCGAGCACGTCGCCCGGCTCCGCGGTCGGGAGCGCGACGTCGCGGATCAGCAGGTCGCCACTCTCGCAGTACTTGCCCGCGATCGCGACGTGCTCCGTCGGCGCCGCCGCCGCGCGGCCGGCCAGCGCGGCCGTGTACGCCGCGTCGTAGAGCGCCGGGCGGATGTTGTCGCCCATCCCCCCATCGACGGACACGAACGTCCGCACCCCCGTCACGCGTTTGGTCCCGACGACGCGATAGACCGCGACGCCGGCGCGTCCGACCAGCGAGCGTCCGGGCTCGAGGTACAGCACGGCCTTGCGGAGCGTCTCGTCGGATCGGATCGGCTCGCTGATCGCGCGCGCGTACGCGGCAAGGTCGAGGACCGGGTCGCCGGTCCGCAGCGCGATCGCGAGACCGCCGCCGACGCCGATCTCGGTGATCCGCGCGCCGGTCGTGCGGTTGACCTCTCCGGCGAGCGCGGCAAGCGCTTCGCCGAGCTCGCGGTATCGCCCGGCCTCGTGCAGCTGCGTCCCGAGATGGGCGTGGATCCCGACGAGCTTGAGATTCTTCGTCGCGGCGATGGCCCGGCACTGGGCCAGGGCATCCCCGCCGGCGATCGGCGCGCCGAACTTGCTGTCGAGCGTGCCGGTTCGCAGGTGCGGGTGGGTGTCCGCGGTGATGCCCGGTGACACCCGGAGCCACACCGGCTGCGGGCGCGTGCGGCGGGTCACGAGCGCCCGCAGTCGATCGATCTCGTCGGCGCCGTCGATGACCACGCGGCCGACGCCCAGCCGGAGCGCCGCGCGGAGCTCGTCGTCGGTCTTGGCGTTCCCGTGCAGCTGGATGCGGGCCGGCGGAAAGCCTGCGCGCTTCGCGGCAAGGAGCTCGCCGAGCGACGCGACGCTCGCGTCCGCGCCGGCGCCGGCGAGGATCGACGCCACGCCACGCACCGCACAGGCCTTGATGGCGTAGGAGACGCGCACCGGGCGCCACGGCGCGAAGGCGGCCACGTAGCGGCGGTAGGCGTCCCGGATCGTGGCCGCGTCGTAGACGTACAGCGGCGTGCCCAGACGATCGGCGAGCGCGACGAGGTCCGCCCCGCCGACGCGGAGATGGCCGCGCCGGTCCGTGCTCGTGTCGAGCGGCCAGATCGCGGGATCGATCACGGCGATGTCCCGGTGCGGATCAGCCGTTGCCCGGGTTCGGCTCGTCGGGAAGGCTCTCGATGAACTGGCGGAACACACCCAGCTCGCCGGTCTCCTCGACCTCGCCGGACGCCGCGATCGACGAGCGATCGATCACGGTATCGGCGACCAGGATGCGGGCCTCGCAGCGCACCGCGAGTGCGATCGCATCCGAGGCTCGCGAGTCGACCTCGACCTCGCGCTCGCCGATCTGGAGGAAGACGCTGCCGTGGAACACGCTGCCCTGGCCGGATGAATCGGTGACGAGGTCCTTCACGACGACCCGCGTGATCTCCGCACCGGTGGCGCCGAGCATCGTCATCATGAGGTCGTGGGTGAGCGGACGATCGCTCGGGATGCCCGCGATCCGCGTCGCGATGCTGTGGGCCTGATCGGCGCCGATCCAGATCGGCACGAGACGGTCGGAGTCCTTCGGCTGCAGGAGCACGACGTGCTGGCCGGTGAGGACATGCACGCGCACCGACTCGACCGTGCAGAGAACGAGGCCCGACCGCGCGGATGACTCGGGCACGGGGAAAATGCTACCCGTACCGGCTGCGCTGCGCGCTGTTCCGGCCGGTGCGGTCTCGCAGCAGGAACAGCAGGGCGATGCCGGCGAAGAAGCCGAAGATGTGGGCGAAGTACGCCACCTGCTCGGTCGCCGCGTGGCCGGACAGGCGAAGCGAGCCGAACGCTTCGACGAACTGGATCAGGACGAAGAAGCCGATGACGACGAGTGCCGGCAGCTGGAGCACCGTGATGAAGATGCCGAGGAAGATGAGCGTGCGGATCCGCGCCCGCGGGAACAGGACGAGGTACGCGCCGAGCACTCCGGCGATCGCGCCCGACGCCCCGAGCATGGGAGCCGGCGCGACCAGTCCCTGTCCGACGGCCGCCACGATCCCGCAGAGCACGTAGAACACCAGATAGGTCGCGCTCCCGAGGCGCTCCTCGACGTTGTCGCCGAACACCCAGAGATACAGCATGTTCCCGATGATGTGGAGCCAGCCGCCGTGCAGGAACATGTGGGCGATGACCGGCACGAAGGTGGAGAACGACCACGCGCCGGTGGCGAGGTCGTGGGTGAAGCGCGACCAATCGAAGGCGTAGCGCTCGAAAAACGCCTCGAGCGCGCCGGGCGTGCGCTGGAGGCTGACGATGTAGATCCAGACGGCGATGTTCGCGAAGAGGAGCAGGCGGTTGACGGGCGAGGGTCCCTTCGTCGGATTGACGTCCGAGAACGGGATCACCGACTGAGGTCGGTCGCCGCGATCTTGGAGCCGTGCGCCGTGTAGACGGTGTGCAGGCCCTCGGACACGAAGAACGCCGTCGCCGGCGCCAGGTCCTTCGGCAGGTCGAACCGCGCGACCTCGCGCCCGTCGCGCGTCAGCTGCACGAGGCGTCTGCCCGGCGCGTCGAGGATGTAGATGTTCCGCTGCGAGTCGATGGCCTGGATGGCCGAGGCCTTCACCGGATCGCCGAGCCACCTGATCGTGAAGTCCGCCTTGGTCGCCGTCGTGGCCAGGCCGACCCGCTTGAACAGCCCGACATCACCGGCCGTGGTGGTGATCCAGAAGCTTCCGTCGACGGCGAACGACGTGATCGCGTTCGGGGCGAGCGCCTGCGCGAGCACCGGGTCGGCCGCGAGGTAAGCGCCGCGATCCTCCTCGTGCCGCCAGATCTGGCCGGAGGCGGTGTCGAGCACGTAGAACACGAGATACGTCGCGCTCCCGAGGCGCTCCTCGACGTTGTCGCCGAACACCCAGAGATACAGCA
>JAXDLF010000119.1:0-4822 GCA_034666765.1 Chloroflexota bacterium | reverse complement strand
GTCAGCCCGAGTGTCGGCCGGCTGCACGATGCGACGAGCACGGCTGCGATGGCGACAACGAGACCTATCCGGAATCGCGTCCCAGCACCTCGGCCGCCTCCGGGGGCAGCTCGACCGGCGCGCTCCAGCCCCAGTCCCATCGCGCGAGCACCTCGAGGAGCTCGTGGCTCGTGAGATCGAGCGCGATCGGCGTGACGCTGATCTTCCCGTCGCGCATGGCCGCGACGTCGGTTCCGGGCTCGGCCTCGTCGGCCACCGCGGGACCGCCGACCCAGTAGTACGGGTTGCCGTACGGATCGAGCCGCTCGACGAGCTGATCGCGGTAGTTGCGCTTGCCGAGCTTCGTGACCTCGACGCCGGCGATGCGCTCCCGCGGCAGGTGCGGCACGTTCACGTTCAGCAGCGCGTCGTGCACGAAGCCCTTCTCGAGGATGTTCTTCGCCAGCAGCGCCACGAACTCGCTCGCGACGGTGAAGTCGACGTCCGCCCCGAACGCCCCGATGGAGACCGCGATCGACGGGATGTTGGACAGCAGGCCCTCCATCGCCGCGGCGACCGTGCCGGAGTAGGTGATGTCGTCGCCGAGGTTCGCGCCGCGGTTGATGCCGCTCACGATGAGGTCGGGCTTCTGCCTGAGGAACCCGAGGACCGCGAGGCGCACGCAATCGGTGGGCGAGCCGTCGGTCATGTAGGCCGCCTGGCCGGTCCGGAGGCGCGTCGGCCGGCAGCGGAGCGGGCGGAACAGCGTGATGCTGTGGCTGGCGCCGCTCCAGTTCCGCTCGGGGGCGATGATGTCGACCTCGCCGTGCCGCGCGAGCGCGTCGTACAGCGGGCCAAGGGCGTCGCTCTCGATGCCGTCGTCGTTCGTGACGAGGATGTGCTTGGTCACTGCGCGGCCTCGGTCGGGGCGTCCTCCATGAGCGCCGCGGCCTCGGTCCGCTGGCGGCGGCCGGAGTTCACCTCGACGGTGTAGCGGATGAAGGTGTTGATCACGCCGGCGATCGGCACGCCGAGGACGACGCCCCAGAAGCCCGCGATCTTCGAGCCGAGGAGCAGCGCGAAGAACACGAACAGCGGATGGATCCCGATGCTCTTCGACATGATCCGCGGGCTCACGACGTTCAGCATCACCTGCTGCAGCAGCAGCAGGAGGATCGTGACCGGCAGGAACGCGCTCTGCGTGCCGAGGAACGTGATGAACAGGACCGGGATCATGGCGATGATCGGACCGAAGAACGGGATCATCACGACGAGGCCGCTGAACACGGCGAGGACGCCGGAGAACGGCACCCCGAAGGCCACGAGGATGACGAGCGTCGCGATGCCGTAGAGCAGG
This sequence comes from Chloroflexota bacterium, assembly GCA_034666765.1. GTDB lineage: Bacteria > Chloroflexota > Limnocylindria > P2-11E > P2-11E > UBA4735. The sequence goes on along the minus strand of JAXDLF010000119.1, from coordinate 3,486 downwards.
CCGAGGATGAGCGAGCCGCGGATGAATCCGCCGAAGGCCCGGTCGGTGCTGATGCGCAGCAGCTCGAACTCGCTTCGCAGCTCCTCCGAGAGCATGCCGGTGAAGCGCAACCAGAGGGAGTCCCCATCCATGAGCATGAGGAAGGCGATGATGAGGACGAGGAACAGGTTGAACAGGATCGTGGCCGTCGCCGACACGACGCCGAGCGCGTCCGAGGCGAACGTCCCGGCGAGCTGCGCGAGCCGGCCGGGGAGGGCCTCGTACAGCGGCACGATGTTGATCGGCACGCCGAGGTGGTCCAGGTTCGCCTGGAAGTCCTTCGCGTACTGGTCCGCGCTCGCGCCGAGCTCCGGGCCGCGCGTGGAGAGCGCCGCGAGCTGGTCGACCAGCAGCGGCACCGCGAACGCGCCGGCGGCCGCGAGGACGATGAAGATCGCGGCGTAGACGATGATCACCGCGCCGAACCGGTTGAGGACGGTCCGGCGGTCGATGCGATCGACGAGCGGGGCGAGCACGTACGAGAAGGCCCACGCCGCGCCAAAGATGATGAGCACGTCGGCCACCCGGCCGAGGGCCTCCCACACGATCGCGAAGACCTGGAGGCCCAGATAGAGGATGAGCAGCACCGCGAGCGCGGTGAGGAGCTGCCGCTCCCGTGTGCTCAGCTTCACGCGTCGAATGCTACGCGGGGGTGCGCGCGCCACCGGGCTAGCATTCACGCATGCCCACCCGACCCCCGCTCATCGAGCGGTACCGCGCGCACCTGCCGGTCACGGCGCAGACGCCTCGCCTGACGCTCGGCGAGGGCGACACGCCGCTCGTGCGCGCGCCCGCGCTCGAGCGCGAGACCGGCATCGCCGAGGTGTGGCTCAAGGTCGAGGGCGCGAATCCGACCGGCTCGTTCAAGGACCGCGGCATGGTCGTCGCGATCGCGAAGGCCATGGAGGAGGGCGCGCAGGCGGTGCTGTGCGCGTCGACCGGAAACACCGCCGCGTCGGCCGCGGCGTACGCGGCCCGGGGCGGGCTGCGCTGCGCCGTCGTGCTGCCGGCCGGGCACGTGGCGCTCGGCAAGCTCTCGCAGGCCATCGCGTTCGGCGCGCGCGTCGTCGCGGTGCGCGGTAGCTTCGACGACGCCCTGGCCCTCTCGCGCGAGCTCGCGAAGAGCGGCGAGGCCACGCTCGTGAACAGCGTGAACCCGTACCGGATCGAGGGCCAGAAGACCGCGGCCTTCGAGATCTGCGAGGCCCTCGGCGACGCGCCGGACTGGCTCTGCATCCCCGTCGGCAACGCCGGCAACATCACCGCGTACTGGAAGGGCTTCGTCGAGGCCCGCGAGGCGAAGATGGCGAAGCGCCGGCCGCAGATGCACGGCTTCCAGGCGGCCGGCGCCGCGCCGATCGTGAACGGCGAGGTCGTCGCCGATCCGCAGACGATCGCGACCGCGATCCGGATCGGCAACCCGGCGTCGTGGAACGGCGCGGTCCGGGCCCGCGACGAATCGGGTGGCTCGATCAGCGCCGTCACCGACGATGAGATCCTCGACGCCTACCAATTCCTCGCGCGCTGCGAGGGCGTCTTCTGCGAGCCCGCGAGCGCGGCGGCCGTCGCCGGACTGCGGAAGCTCGCGCGCGCCGGCACGAAGCCGCGCCAGGTCGTCTGCGTCCTCACCGGCAACGGGATGAAGGACCCCGACCGGGCCATCGCGCTCGCGCCGCCGATCGCCGAGGTCGACGCGCTGCTCGACGCGGTCCGCGACGCGATCAGCGCGCCGTGACCGACCTGCGCGTCCGGGTCCCGGCGACGAGCGCGAACCTCGGTCCCGGCTTCGACTCCTTCGGCATCGCGCTCCCGCTGCTGGCCGAGTTCGAGGTGCGGCCGGCGCGTACCTGGAGCGTGACCGTCGACGGCGACGGCGCGTCCGACGACGTGCCGGCGGGCGAGGACAACCTGTTCGTCGTCGCCGCCCGCGCCGCGGCGAAGACCCTCGGCCACAACCTCGCGCCCCAGCACGTGATCCAGCGATCGGCCATCCCGCGCGCCCGCGGTCTCGGCGCGAGTGCCGCGGCCATCGTGGCCGGCGTGGTCACCGCGAACGCGCTGGCCGGCGAGCCGCTCGGGCGGCGCGCCCTCCTGCGCGTCGCGACCGACGTCGAAGGGCACGCCGACAACGTCGCCGCGGCCCTCTACGGCGCGTTCACGATCGCGCTGCCCTCGGCCGATGGTCCGATCGCCACGCGCTTCTCGTTCCCGAGCACCTGGCGGGCCTGCCTGTTCGTGCCGAGCGCGTCGCTGAAGACCGAGACGTCCCGCGGGGTCCTGCCGAATGACGTCTCGCGCGCCGATGCGGTGTTCAACCTCGCCCACGCGGCCGCGCTGCTGGCCGCCGTGCTCCGATCCGATGGGGCCTTGCTCTCGCTCGCGATGCATGACCGGCTCCACGAGTCGGCGCGGATGGCCCTCGTCCCCGGGCTCGAGGAGATCGTGGCCGCGGCGCGCGGCGCGGGCGCGTTCGGCGCGGCGCTCTCCGGCGCCGGCCCGAGCGTCATCGCCTTCGCGCCGGCGCGCCTCGCCTCTCGGGTGACGGCGGCGATGGAGGAGGCCGGCACCCTCGCCGGGTCGCCCGGCCGTGGCCGCAGCGTGCGCGTGCGGGCGGCCGGGGCGCAGGTCGTGCGGAGCCCGTGACCCACGCGCCGCAGCCGCGCCGCTCCGGCCGGCAGCTGCGCCGCCTCTGGTCTCCGCGCGCGCGGTGGCTCGCGTTCGCCGTCGTCGCGGTGGTGTTCGTCGGCGCGCTCTTCCTCGCGCAGGGCGCCCTCCTCGGCCGGGATGCCGAGCTCACGAGCTTTCAGCGGACCGGGGACGCGAGCGCGATCGTCGTCAACGTCGGCATGGGGATCGGTGAAGTCCTCCTCGGCAGCAGCACCGTCGAGGACGCGAACAGCGTGCGCGTGACCGTGCGGGTGCGGCGGGCCATGGGGAGCGTGCCCGCGATCCTGCTGTCGATGCCCATGGTCGTCCGGCTGAACGCGGCGCTCCGCGAGCGCACCGTGCTCGACAGCGTCGGCCGTCCGATCCCCGACCTGGGCGAGTACGTCGGGCCGAGGCCCGTCCCGACCCGCTGACCGCGCGCGGATAGCCTTCGGGCCATGGATCGACCGGATCGACCGGATCGCCTCGGGCTGCTCGCCGATCGCGCGGTCCGTTCCGCGGTCGGGCGCGAGCTCGGGCGGGAGGTCGAATACCACGCCTCGATCGGCTCGACCCAGGATCGGGCGCGCGAGCTCGCCCGGAACGGCGTCGCCGACGCGATGATCGTCGTGGCCGACCAGCAGACCGCCGGGCACGGCCGCGGCGAGAAGTCGTGGCTGAGCGAGCCCGGCGCGTCGCTCCTGGCGTCGTGGATCTTCCGGCCCGCGCCGGCGGCGCCCGCGCTCTTCGCGCTCCTCGCCGGCGTCGCGCTCACGAAGGCCCTCCGGCCGATGGGCGTCG
>JAXDLF010000118.1:0-3053 GCA_034666765.1 Chloroflexota bacterium | reverse complement strand
GGAGCTCTCGATGGTGCTCGTGCAGATGGGCGCGCGGGTCCACGGGATCGGAACGAACACCCTCGAGGTGCGCGGCGTCCCCGAGCTGCGGGGCGTGGAGCACGACGTCTGGAGCGATCACCAGGAGGTCGGCTCGTTCATGGGCCTGGCCGCGATGACCCACGGCGAGCTCACCGTGCAGCGATGCGCGCCGCAGCACCTCGGCATGATCCGCGCGGTGTTCAAGCGGCTGGGCATCGACTCGAGCATCGACGGCGACGAGCTGCACGTGCCGGCGAAGGAGCACTACGTCATCGAGCAGGCGCTCGGCGGCAAGATCCCGAAGGTGCAGTCGCAGGTGTGGCCCGGGTTCCCGTCCGACCTCACGAGCATCGCCGCGGCGTTCGCGACGCAGGCCGAGGGCACGGTCCTGGTCCACGAGTGGATGTACGACGCGCGGATGTTCTGGCTCGGCGCGCTCGAGTCGTTCGGCGCGCGGCTCGTGCTCGCGGATCCGCACCGCGCCGTCATCATCGGCCCGAGCCAGCTGTACGGCACCGAGGTCCAGAGCCCGGACATCCGGGCCGGTCTGGCGCTCCTCGGCGCGGCCCTCGCCGCGAAGGGCACGAGCGTGATCAACAACATCGAGCAGATCGACCGTGGCTATGAGGACGTTGACGGCCGGCTGCGAGGATTGGGCGCGAAGATCGAACGCGTGGCGTGACGATCCAGCCCGCGCACGTTCCCGCGCGCTCGTACGTCACCGGGCTGGAGTGCGCGCGGTGCGGCGCCACCGCGGCGGCCACGACGCTCGCGAACCTCTGCCCCACGGACGGCGGGCCGTACCTCGTCCAGTACGACCTCGAACGCCTGCGATCGGTGCCCCGCAGCATGCTCGCCGGCCGGCAGGCCTCGATGTGGCGCTACCGCGAGCTCCTGCCGATGGACGACCCGAGCAACATCGTCAGCCTCGGGGAGGGAAACACGCCGATCGTCGAGCCGTTCGCCCTTCGCGAATCGCTCAAGCTCCATCGGCTCTTCATCAAGGACGAGGGCCTGCTGCCGACGGGCACGTTCAAGGCGCGCGGCGCGGCGGTCGGCATGACCCGCGCGCGCGAGCTCGGCGCGACGACCGTCGCGCTCCCGACCGCGGGCAACGCCGGCGCGGCGTGGGCCGCGTACGGTGCGCGCGCGGGCATCGGCGTGATCGTCGTGATGCCGGCCACGACGCCCGACGTGATCCAGCGCGAGACGGCCGCCTACGGCGCGCGGGTCTATCTGGTCGACGGCTCGATCGCGGACGCCGGCGCGGTGGTGCAGCGGGCCTGCGCGGACTACGGCTGGTTCGACGCCTCGACGCTCAAGGAGCCGTACCGCATCGAAGGGAAGAAGACGCTGGGCTTCGAGATCGCCGAGCAGGCCGGGTGGACGCTGCCCGACGTGATCGTGTATCCGACCGGCGGGGGCGTCGGGCTCATCGGGATGTGGAAGGCGTTCAACGAGCTGCGCAAGATCGGCTGGGTCGAGGGCGACAAGCTCCCGCGCTTCGTCGCGGTGCAGGCCGCCGGCTGCGCGCCGATCGTGAAGGCGTTCCACGCCGACAAGCTCGAATCGGAGCCGTGGCCGGATCCGGCGACGTTCGCCGCGGGCATCCGGGTGCCGAAGGCCCTCGGCGATTTCCTCGTGCTGAAGATCCTGCGCGAGTCGAGCGGGGTCGCCATCGCGGTGACCGACGAGGAGATCGCGGCGATGATGCGCCTCGTGAGCGTGAGCGAAGGGATGCTCGTCTGCCCCGAAGGAGCCGCGGCCGTCGAGGGCGCGCGCCAGCTGGCCATCCAGGGGTTCATCGATCCGCACGAGGACGTCCTGGTGATCAACACCGGCAGCGGCCTCAAGTACGCCGAATCGCTCCAGGGCGATCCGCCGATCCATCTCGCGAAGGGCACCCCGCTCCCGCGTCTCGAGCGCCGGATGGCCGACTGATGGCGCGCGGCTAGCATCGACCCGATGACCATCGCAGCCGACGTCCTGGGCGTCGTCGGGAACACCCCGCTCGTGCAGCTCAGCCGCATCGGCAAGGGCCTCCGGCCGCGCCTGGTCGCGAAGCTCGAGATGCTCAACCCGGGCGGCTCGGTGAAGGACCGCATCGGGCTCGCGATGATCGAGGACGCCGAGCGGCGCGGCGTGCTGCAGCCCGGCGGGACGATCGTCGAGCCCACGAGCGGCAACACCGGCGTCGGCCTGGCCATCGCCGCGGCGCTCAAGGGCTACCGGCTCGTCTGCACCATGCCGGACAAGCAGAGTCAGGAGAAGCGCGACATCCTCCGGGCGTACGGCGCCGAGGTCGTGATCTGCCCCACCGCGGTGCCGCCGGAATCGCCGTCGTCCTATTACAAGGTGGCCGAGCGGCTCGCGAGCGAGCTGCCCGGTGGGTTCATGCCCGGGCAGTACTGGAACCAGCAGAACGTGGCGGCGCACTACAAGTCCACCGGACCCGAGCTCTGGAAGCAGACCGACGGGAAGATCACGCACTTCGTCCTCGGCATCGGCACCGGCGGCACCGTCACCGGCGCCGGCCGCTACCTGAAGGAGCGGAACCCGAAGATCACCATCGTCGGCGCCGATCCCGAGGGCTCGATCTACACCGGGGACGTCCACCCGTACAAGACCGAGGGCATCGGCGAGGATTTCTGGCCCGGCACGTTCGACAAGACGATCGTCGACCGCTGGGTCCGCGTGCCGGATCGCGACAGCTTCCTCACCGCGCGGCGGATCACCCGCGAGGAGGGCATTCTCGCCGGCGTCTCGTCGGGGACCGCGATGTTCGCGGCGCTCGAGATCGCGAAGGACCTCGACGAGAACGCGCTCGTCGTCGTCCTGCTGCCCGACTCCGGCAAGTCGTACCTCTCCAAGCTCTACAACGACGAGTGGATGCGCCAGAACGGATTCCTGCAGCGGTTCGCGCACCTCATGCGCGTCGGCGACGTGATCCGGGGCCGCGAGGCGGGCACGCCGCAGATCGTGGTCGTCTCGCGGAGCGACACCGTTCGCTCGGCCATCGACATGATGCAGCG
>JAXDLF010000117.1:0-13735 GCA_034666765.1 Chloroflexota bacterium | reverse complement strand
AGGTGATGAGCAGCACGTCGCGCTCGAGCGCGCCGTGGATCGCGGCCTTCGACGCGGTCTTGTCGGCGAACTCGATCGCGGCCATCGCGCCGGTCGTGCGGATCTCGCGCACGCGCGGATCGTGACGGAGCGGCGCGAGCTCCTCGACGATGATCTTGCCCACGAGGTTCGCGCGTTCCACCAGGCCCTCGTCCTTCAACACGCCGAGCGTCGCGAGCCCTGACGCGCACGACACCGGGTTTCCGCCGAACGTCGATCCATGCGTCGATGTCGTCCAGCGCTCGTGGATCGCGCGCGGCGCGACGACCGCGCCGAGCGGCATGCCGCCGCCGAGCGCTTTCGCCAGCGTCATCACGTCGGGCGTGACGCCGAAGCGCTGCGCGGCGAACCACGCGCCGGTGCGGCCGAAGCCGGTCTGCACTTCGTCGAACACGAGGAGCGCGCCGATGCGGGTCGCGAGCGCCCGCAGGCCCTGGAGGAACGACGCGGGCGCGGCCACGAAGCCCCCCTCCCCGAGCACCGGCTCGATGAGGATCGCCGCGATCTGCTCGGCGGGCACGTCGTGATCGAGCATCTGCTCGATGACGGCGAGCGAATGCTGGCCGCACGTTTCGGCGTCATGCGCGGGCGTGATCGGGCAGTCGAGGGGGTACGGGTAGGGCGCGACGTGGACCTCCGGAAGCAGCGCTCCGTAGCCCTTGCGGTACAGCGACTTGGAGGTCGTGACCGACGCGGCGCCGACCGTCCGGCCGTGGAATCCGCCGCGGAAGACGATGATCGATTCGCGGCGGGTGGTCTGCCGAGCCATCTTGATGGAGGCCTCGACCGCCTCGGCGCCGGAGTTTCCGAAGAACACCATGTCGAGTCCGCGCGGGGTGATCTCGGTGAGCGCCTCGGCGAGCGCGATGTTCGGCTCGTACGCCGCGACGCCGGCGCAGATGTGCGCGAGCTTCGCGGCCTGGGCCTGGATCGCGGCGACGACGCGCGGGTGCGCGTGACCTACGGGGGTGACGGCGATGCCGCACGTGAGATCGAGGACCCGGCGACCGTCGCGGGTGATGAGCCAGCTCCCCTCGCCGCGATCGACCTCGAGCCAGGTGTAGTGGCCGAGGACCGGCGAGAGGACTTTTGCGGCCCGCTGCTCGAAGGAGCCGGAAGACTGCTTCATCGACCTCAGTCTACGGGTCCGGGAGCCGATAGACCATTCGTTCCATCGGCTCGCGGCGAATGGCCTACCCCGAACGTACCGCCGTTCCCGCAGGGCACCCCAATAGCATCGACCCGTGCGGAGGCTTATGGGGAGCGTGAGACGTGAGGAGGGCGGGCAGAGCCTTGTGGAGTTCGCCCTCATCCTGCCGGTCCTGATGCTCCTGATCATGGGCCTGGTCGAGTTCTCCCTGGCCTTCAACGCCCGGGACAGCGTGTTCTTCGCCGCCCGGGACGCCTCGATGCTCGCCGCCGAGGGCGGGACGATCGCCGGCACGGATTGCGTCGTCCTGGACCGGATCGAGCGGGACATCGTGTCCCCCGCCCGCCCGGTCCGGGTGCAGACGGTGAAGATCTTCTGGTCGGACAAGAACGGGCAGGAGCTCAGCAGCACGAACAACATCTATAGCCGGGGCGGCACGATGACCTGCGCCTACGGCAACGGCACGTCCCTGACGGTGCCCTACGTCCTGGCCAGCGGCAACTACCCCGAGTCCCTCCGCTGCGACGTGCTGGCCGGCTGCGGCGGCGGCCACAACTTCCCCGACAACATCGGCGTGACCATCACCTACACCCACAGCTGGCTCACCTCCGTCGCGCAGATCTCGCTCAGCGCGCTCACCTTCAGCCTGACCTCCTCGACCCGCGCGGAGCCCCAGAAATGAGATTCCTGAAGGGCCTCCTCGGCGAGCGCGGCCAGGCCACCGTGGAGATGGCGCTCCTCCTGCCCCTCATGGTGATGCCGATCGTCTTCGGACTGGTCGAGATGGGCTTCCTGTTCAGCAGCCACCTCACGATCAGCGCCGCGACCCGCGAGGGCGCCCGCATGGGATCGAACCTCGCCAACGGCGGCGGCACCCTGGGCTGCGCGAGCGGGCAATCGCCCAACGCCGCCACGGTCGACCCGCAGATCATCGCGTCGATCGAGCGGTCGCTGACCGGCGCCGGGACCGAGATCAACCTCGCGAACATCAGCGAGATCCGGATCTACCAGGCGACGGCCAGCGGCGGCGAGGTCGCCCTCAAGTTCAACAAGTGGATCTACAACCCCAACAACGGACCGGTCGTCGATGGCAATCCGCTCGAGTTCAGCCAGAGCGGGGCCACCGGATGGACCGTGTGCAGCCGGAACAACGTCGCGCCGGCGGACTCGATCGGGATCACGATCAAGTACACGTACCAGGCCAAGAGCCCGCTGCGCTACTTCCTGCCGGCGTTCGCGACGCTCCTCGTGTCGGACGCGACGGTGATGGTGCTCAATGCGACGCAGTAGCGTTCGGGCGTGGCTGCGCGGCCGGGACGAGGCCCAGGCCATCATCCTCGTCGCGCTGCTCCTCACGTCGCTGATGGGCTTCATCGGCCTGGTCGTCGACGTCGGGTGGTATCAGCTCAACCTCGTGCGTGTCCAGCGGGCGGCGGACGCCGCGGCGCTCGCCGGCGCGGTCTACCTGCCGGGGAACCAGACCGCCGCCAACGCCGCGGCGCAGGGCGCGGCGACGCAGAACGGCTACACGAACAACGTGAACAACGGGCTCGGCGTCGTTCAGGTCGTGCCCGGGACCGACGCGACGAACTCGCAGATGATGAACGTCACGATCACCGCGCCGATCCGGACGTGGTTCATGCGCCTGTTCGGGATCCAGACGCTCAGCGCCTCGCGCAACGCGCGGGCCGAGTTCATCCTGCCGGTGCCGATGGGCAGCCCGACCTCGTACTACGGCGTGCACATCATGTGCGCCGACGGCGTCGCCACGCCCGGCGGCTGCACCAACCTGCCCTCGGCGACGGGCAGCGGCAACCTCACCACCCAGGGCTTCTGGGGGGCCGTCGAATCGCACGGCGCGCAGCGCGCGAACGGCGACGCCTTCTCCACGGGCTTCGACACGCCCGAGCCGGGCGGCATCAACGCGGGGTACGACCCGCTCGGCTACTCCTACATCGTCGAGTTCCCCACCGGCACGACCAACGGCAAGGTCTACGTCTTCGATCCGATCTTCTGCCCCACCGGCGCGGGCACGAGCGGCGGGGTCAACGGCCGCCGGCTGGGCGTCGGTGACGCCTACCTCGTCGCGCCCGGCAGCGCCGCGCAGCGTCAGATGACGACCGAGTTCAAGCTGTGGGACATGAACGGCACGCCGTACTCGACGACCGACGACATTTCCATCGGCGGCGATACCGGGCAGTTCACGAACCTCGACAACGTCGACAAGACGACGGTCTACAAGGGCAACCAGCGCTACGACCTGGGCAACAGCTACAACGGCAGCAGCTCGACCGACTGCGGCGCCAGCGCGTATCACAACGCCTGGTGGCAGATCCCGACCCCGGGCTACCCGGCGGGGCTGCCCGCGGGGAACTACCGGCTGCAGGTCACGACCAGCAACGGCTCGACGAGTCAGAACGCGGTGAACAACTTCTCGCTCCAGGCGACCGGCGACGTCGCCGGCGTCCGGACCTACGGGCAGTCGCGGATGTGTGTGTTCAACGCGATCTCCGGGACCTCGATCTTCTACCTGTCCCAGATCGCGGCCGTGCACGCGGGCAAGACCCTCGAGATCAAGCTCTTCGACCCGGGTGACATCTCGAACACCAGCCTCTTCGTCCAGATGCCGACGAACGGTGGCTACGTCGATGCGACGTTCAGCTGGACCGCGACGGGCTGCACCGGCGGCTGCGCCACGAGTGGCAACAACGTGACCTCCCTGCTGACGTCGACCTCGGGCGGCACGAATCTCTTCAACAACCAGTGGGTGACGATCAGCGTGAGCCTCCCGACGAGCTACACCGCGCCACAGCCACCGGGCGAACCCGGCGGCGGCTGGTGGAAGATCAAGTACGCGACGACCGGTACGGGTCAGGACGTGACCACCTGGTCGGTGAACATCCGCGGCAACCCCGTCCACCTCGTGACCCCGTAGCCGGGACGAGCGCCGGCGGTCCCGCGCGGACCAGGACGGGGCGCGGCGCTACCCCCCTCGTGCGCGGCTCTGAAAACGCGATGTCCCGTACGCCGCGAGGCCGCGCGGTGTGGCGCTAGCCCCGCGTGACGCGGATCTGGACGGTGGTGCGGTCCTCGCCGAGGATGCCGACGCGGTACCCGGGGACGGCCGCGACGGCCGACGCGAACCGATCGGCGCCCGACCAGGCCAGGCGCAGCTTCAGGATCCCGGCGCGGTAGTACTCGGTGCGAAGCGCACCCACACCGGGGACCCGGCGGAGCGCGAGCTCGAAGTGATGCCAGTCGTCGGGCGTCGCCAGGGGCGTCACGACCAGGTCCATCTCGCCCTCCCCGGGTGCCTCGCGGGTCACCGCGAACGGCCCGGGGGCGGCGACGGCCTCCTCGAGGCCGATCATCATCGGGCGGACCGCGAGGTCCGTTCGCCGAAGCTGGCGGGGCTCGATCGGGCCGGCGGCGGGGGGCTCGTCGAGGCCGATCATCGTGGGCCGTCCGCGGTGGTGGCGGGCGGGCTCGATCGGGGCGTCCGCGCGCCGGATCGGCGCGGGAGGGGCGGGGGGCGCCTTGGGCGCCAGCACCCCGACCCGGGATGCCAGATCGATCACGTCGCCGTCCTTGCCCTTCTTGCCCACCACGGCGTTGACGCTAGGGCCTGGACGGCGCCCCGACCTCACCCGGCGGCGGGAGACGGCGGCCCGGGCGAGCCGGGGGCATCCCCCGAAAGGCGGAGCCGGACGAGAAACCCATTCCGGTACAGTCGGCGTTCGATGAAAGTAACGGGGCACACCCTTCGCGCGGCGCTCCTGCCCCTGATCCTCCTCGTCCCGTTCGTCGCGGCGGTGGCCTGCGGCGGCCCGGCGGCGAAGGCCGCCGATCCCGCCGCCGACGCGCTCGCCCGGGGCATCGCCGCCCACAACGCCAACAAGCTCGACGAGGCCACCAAGGACTACTTCGAGGTCCTGTTCAACGATCCGAAGAACAAGTTCGCGTTCTACAACCTCGGCCAGATCGCCCGGATCCAGAACCGGCTCGCGATCGCCGAGGGCTACTACCGCTCGGCGCTCGAGGTCGATCCCAACTACGGCCCGGCCCTGTTCGGCCTCGGCGTGGTGCGCCAGGCCTTCAACTTCGTGCAGGAAGCGGTCGATCTGTACCGCAAGGACGTCTCCGTCGAGCCGAACAACGCCGCGGCGCATTACAACCTCGGGATCCTCCTCCGGGTCCAGGGCAAGACCGCGGAGGGTGACGCCGAGATCGCCAAGGGGATCCAGCTCGACCCCAAGCTCCCTCAGCCGCCGGCCCCCACGCCGACGCCGCGGCCGGCCTCCCCCAGCCCGACCCGCTAGCGCCGGGCGGCGCGCAGCCGCTCCCGGCCGAGGTACGCCGCCAGCAGGGCCAGCCCGACCGCGCCGACGATCAGCAGCGGCGTCTTGACCGGCGTCGAGCGGTACTCGGCGGTGACGAAGTGGTCGCCGGCCGGAAGGGCCACCCCGATGAAGCTCGGCGAGACCATGAACGTCGCGGCGTCCCGCCCGTCGACGCTCACCCGCCAGTTCGGGTGGTAGGTGACCTTGAGCACGAGCGTCGAGGGGTCGGCGCAGCCGACCAGCAGATCGATCCGCGCCGGCTGCGCGCGCTCGTAGCCGTACGTCGGGGCGGCGCACCCGGCGACCGATCCGCTCGTCGTCGAACCCGTGGAACCCGTCGCGCCCTGGGCGGCGGCCGGGAAGTCGACGCGGTGGAACCGCAGCGCGGCCATATCGGGGCCGTTGAACCACGGCCGGTTGATCGCGAACAGATCGCGCTGGGTCGTGACCGCCTGCCGGTCCACGAGCGCTCCGTAGGTCGCGTACCCGGTCGTCGGCGCGGCGTACAGGACGTAGCGGGTCGTGCGCGTGATCGGCTGCAGGAACGCGGGCAGCTGGGTGGCCGCGGGCGCGACGACGTAGCGCACGTCGAAGAGCTGATAGTCCTGCGGCCGGTCGACGGCGAAGTCCCAGAACAGGTCCGCGTTGAGGGACAGGCTCGAGTACGGGGCGGCGACCACCGGGAACGCGTCGAAGACGAGCAGATCGTTGAACCGGACCGAGTTGAAGGGGATCCCGAAGTCCAGCTGGGGTCCGAACCCGCTCGAGCGCAGCCCGGCGAAGACCCGGCCGGAGGGGAGATCGCGCAGCGCGGCGAGGATGACCCGCGCGTCGGCGTCGCTGTCGATCGCGTCGGCGGTCTGCCGCATCCAGGCCGTGTTGAACGAGTAGAACGCCGCGCGCTCGGCCATCGCGGGGACGAGCAGCGCCAGCGCCGCGAGTCCGGCGAGGGCGAAGCGCCGGGGCGAGCTCGCCGCGCGCGCGCGGTCGAAGGCCCAGGCCGCCCCGATGCCGACGAGGACGATCGCGAACAGCTCGACGCTGCCGATGAACCGGTGCAGGAGCAGGCCATCGTGCATCGGGAGCAGCGACACCAGGCCGTCGAGCGTCGGCCGCCCGAAGTAGAGCGTGAGCCACACCGCGAAGAGCGCGAGCGCGCTCCGCGCGAGCGGTGTCCGGCGCGCGATCACGGCCGCGACGAGGCCGAGGCCGACGAGCGCCGTGATGACCGGCAGGCGGCCGTGATCCATGAGATCGCCGGTGACGAGCCACGTCAGGATCTGCGGCGCGCCGTAGCTGTCGTACTTCTCGGGCTGCAGGTACGGGCTCGCCCCGAGGAACGCGGTCTGGGTGATGAACGGGAGCCAGAGCCACGCGGTGATGAGCGCGCCGGGGATCGCGGCCGCCGCGAGACGTCCGAGCCGGCGCACGATGTCGGGGCGTGACTCGGCGCCGGCGATCGCGAGTCCGCCGAGCGTGATCGCCATCATGTAGGCGTAGATGAGGTGCGTGAGGACCAGGGCCGACAGCGCGAGCGCGAGCCACACGAGCTCCGTCCGGCCTCTCGTGCGGAGGGCCCGCCAGGCGATCGCGACGGTGACGAACGACAGGTGCATCGCCACGAGCTGGGTGAACATGCCGAACCCGCGCCAGATGTAGCTGTCGTAGTCGAAGCCGTAGCGGAAATCGCCCGAGAGGAGCGGCGCGGCGGCGGCCGCGACCGCCGCCCCCGCGGCTCCGATGCCCATCCGGCGCAGCGACCAGAAGACCGTGAGGGGGAGGGCGACGAGCAGGCCGTAGCGGATCGCGTTGAAGACCGTGAGCAGGTCCACCAGGCCGAACAGCGCGCGGTGCACGAGCACCACGAGGAGCGCCGGCAGGGGCTGGTAGTAGAGGAACCACGGGAACCCGAGCTCGAGCTGCGGCACCCAGTGGTCCAGGACGTTCTCGCCGTTCGCGAGGGCCTCGCTCGCGCGCTGGATCAGGAGGAAGTGGGTCGCGTCGTCGTTGTTGCTCGCGACCGCGACGGTGAGCTCCGGCAGCAGGGTGATGGCGGTGAACGCCATCGGCACGAGGACGATCGCCGCGAGCACCGCGGTGGTGAGACTCAGCCGAGGTCTCAGCCGGGCTCCTGCCCCGGGTCCGTCCCGGGCCGGTCCTCCGTCCCGCGCTCGGCCTGCGCGCGGAGGAGTGCCACGTCCTGCGCGAGTCTCTTCTGCTGCTGGGCCTGCTCGGTGAGCTTCACCGAGAAGTGGATCGCGATGGCCGTGAGGAACAGGATGCTGAGGAGGAACAGCGGCGCGGTGAGCGTCACGGCGTCGAGCGCGCGCGCGACGAAGCGGAGCCCGTCCTGCCACAGCGCCGCGATGAGCGTGAGCAGTCCGACGAGGAACCACATCGCGCCGTAGTTCTCGCCGAGCCGGCGCCGATAGATGAGCACGAGGATCGACGCGAGCAGTGCGGTCGCGCCGGCGATGGCCGCGGCCTGCTGGAGCGGCGTCAGCTGGAGGGGTACGAGATCGGTGCCGGTCACGCGGCCCGCATCCGCGCGCGCCGGCCGCGGATCGCGGCCATCACCGACGCGAGCGCGACCTTGTAGCCGTAGTAGAGCGGCCCGAGGCCGCTGTGCATCGACGTGCCGCCCGAGCGCTCGCGCACCGTCGCCGGGATCTCGCCGATGCGGATGCCGGCGAAGCGCAGGCGGATGAGGACATCCATGTCCGGATAATCGTGCGGGAAGTCGTCCGATGCGAGAAGCAGGAGGGCCGGCCGGCCGAACGCCCGAAAGCCGCTCGTCGGGTCGGTGCAGTCGATGCCGGCGAGGAGCCGGCCGAGGCGCTTGAGCGTGGCGCTCCCGATGCGGCGCGCCAGCGGCATGGCCGCGGGCCGGCCGACCAGGAAGCGGGAGCCGAGCGCGATGTCCACGCCGCCCGCCCGCACCTGCTCCAGCAGCGCGGGAGCGAGCCCGGCGTCGTGCTGGCCGTCACCGTCGATCTGTACCGCGCGCGCGTAGCCGTTCGCGAGGGCGTAGAGGTAGCCGGTCTGGAGGGCCGCACCGTATCCGAGTCGGTACGGATGCGACACGACCGCGGCCCCGGCCCGCCGCGCGACGCCTGCGGTCTCGTCGGTCGAGCCGTCGTTCACCACGACGATGTCAAGCGTGGGGAGGGCGCGGCGCAGGTCCGCGATGACACCGGCGACGCGTTGCGCCTCGTTCAGCGCCGGGATGATGGCGATCTCGCGGCCGTCGCCGGGCGCGAGACGGATCATGGGCGTGCGGTCGGACTCGCCTGCCGAGCGGGACTTGCGCTCGGAACCGGCACGACGAGCGTGGCATCGAGCCGCTGCGCGGTCGCGAGCTCCTGCTGGGCCTCGACGGTCTGGCCGAGCTGGCGGAGGACGAGCCCGAGGTTGAAGTGGGCCGCCGCGAAGGTCGGATCGATCGTGATGACCTGCCGGTAGAGGGCGACCGCGTCCTGCGGAGCGCCGGCGGTCGAGCGCACGATCGCGAGGTTGAAGAGCGCGCTCGACATCTTGGGATCCTGCTCCAGCGCCAGGCGGTAGTACGACTCCGCCGCCTGGGTGCGGTTCGCGCGCTGCGCGATCTCGCCCAGGTTGTAGAACGCGAACTTGTTCCGGGGGTCGTGCTCGAGGGTCTGGAAGTACGCGACGACCGCGTCGTCGAGCCTCCCGGCGGCGTGGGCCTGGAGGCCGCGGTTCAGGGCGTCCTGTGCGGTGTCGGCCGTGCCGCCCGATCCCCCACCGCAGGCGGCGAGCACGGCCACCAGGAGCACGAGCCCGGCACGCCGCACGCGGCGGGTCACCTTACGGCCTCGTCGACGCCGATGGCGTGGGCGCCGGGGTCGCGCGGGCCTGGGTGAGCTGCTTCGACGCGGCGTCCCCGACCTGGGCGTAGAGGGCCGACGCGCGCGCCACGAGCGCGTTGATGTCCGGCGCGAGCAGCAGGCCGGGCTCGTTGGCGAACGACTGGCCCTCGAGCTTCGGGTCGGTCGCCCGGGCGTACGCGTCGGCGTCCGCGGCGTTCATGCCGACCGCCCGCCCGAGTCCGGTGAGCGCGCCCAGGCGCACGGCGCGCAGGTCGGCGATCGCCTGATCGGTGATCGTCTTCGCCTGGGCCTTCGACACCGGGAGCACGAGGTCGTTGAGCTTGCCGAGCTGATCGACGCTCGCGACGTACGCGCGCGCGATCGCGTGCTCCGCGGCGACGCGCTGGGCGGCGATCGCATCCGTGCCGGCGACCGTCGGCCGGTTGAGGGACACGGCCGGCACCGTCGCACCGTTGATCTGGCGCTCGACGTCGATCGCCCGCGCGACCGCCGAGCTCGGCCCGACCCGCTCGATGGCGAGGACCCGGTCGCGATTGATGCGCATCCCGTCCGCCGGCTCGTGGGCCTCGGTGCCGCGCTTCACCAGTCCGACGCTCAGGTTCGTCGCGGCGCTGCTCGAGTTCTGGAAGTAGTACGCGTCGCGAAGAACGAGGGTGCCGCTCTCCCCCGAGTCATCCAGATGGCCGAAGTACGCCTGGCCGTCGAGGAGGAGCACGGCGCTCAGGCGCTCGGCGCCGACGAGCGGCAGCGAACGGATGTCGACGTTGCCCGAGAGGAATACGCCGACGGCCGCGGGCAGCACGACCCACTTGAGCCCCCAGCGCAGCCAGCGGCCCACGATCCGCACCGGATCCCGCGCCGGGTCGTACCGGCTCACGGGTGATCCTGCCGCATGAATTGCGCGATCGGCGACGCGTCGGTCAGATCCTCGACGAACAGGACGGCGGACCGGGGCACGTACATCCGGGCCGCCGGGGCGTGCAGCTCGCCGCCACGACGGATGATCTTCGTCTCGGGCGTCCCGTTCGGGTCGGCGCTCGCGGCCTGCTGCAGGTAGTAGACGTCCTCGATCTTCGCGTACGCGCCGATCCGGTCGTAGTACCGCCCGAAGTACGTCTGCCCGTTCGTGAGGAAGACCGCCTGGTACTGCGCGCGGCCGACGGCGGGCACCGTGAAGTCCCACCACTGCGTCCCGAAGAAGGCGAGGACGAAGACCACCGTGGCGATGGCGGGGTTGCGGAAGCGGCCCGCGGACCCGGCACCGGGGACGCGGATGCGCATCAGCGGGTCGGTGTCGGGGTCACGCTCGGGCGCGCCGTACCGGGCGCCGGGGTGATCGGTGCGGTGGTGACCCCGGGGGGCGGCGTCGCGACGGGGAGCTCGCCGGCCTTGAACTTGCGGATCGCGGTCGCGACCTGGCTGTCGTCGCGGAGGTTCTCGATGAACAGGACCTCGTTGACCGGAATGATCATCGGATCCTTCGGGCCATGGATCTCGTTCCCACGCTTGATCAGCTGGCCCTGCGCGCCGGCCTGGTCCGGCACCGAGAGGTAGAACGTGTCGCTCAGGATGAAGAAGTGGTCGCCCTGCTCCTGGAGCTTGCCGAAGAACACCTGGCCCCCCACGAGGAACACCGCCTGGTAGAGGTTGCGGTCGATCACTTCGGCGGCGCTCGGGGCGAAGAGCGTCCCGACCCCGGCCCGGAAGAGCTGGGTGCGCACGGCGAGGATCACGAGGACCACCGCGAGGACGATGAGCGCGGTCACGATGATCCGGCGCAACGAGCTGACCGGGACGACGACGGCGCGACTCACCGCGCCACCCTACACGACCTGCCGGTCACACCGATCGCGAACGTTGATCCGAGCCGGCTGCTCACCGGAACTCCGTCACGCGGATCACGCCGTTGCCGCCCGCGCCGCCCGTGGTCGCGGCGCCGGCGTTCACCGTCGCGCCGCCCGCGCCGCCGCCGCCGAACAGCGCGCCCGCGGTCCCGGTGCCCTGCGCGACGCTGCCGCGCGTCTCGCCACCGAGGACCGACGAGCCGCCGCTGCCGGAGGCGCCGATCGTCGCGCTGGACCGGAGGGACCAGCCGCCGTCGCCGCCGTCGATCTTGAGGTCGCCGACGCCCGAGGCGGCGAGGCCGCCGGCGCCACCGAGGATCGTGAGCGCGGTGTTCGCGGCGGCGCTGCCGGCGCCGCCCGAGCCGCCCTTGCCGGTGCAGATCGAGACCGAGTCGAAGGTCGTGTCACCGCCGGGGTTGCCGGGGTTGATGCCCGTGGCGCCGGGGGTGCCACCGGCCCCGACCGCGACGGTGTAGGTCTTGATCGTGGTCGTGTAGACCGCGGAGTAGCCGCCGCCGCCGCCGCCGGATCCGAACGCCGCGCTGGTCGCGGCCGTCGCGCCGCTGCCGCCGGCACCGCCCCCGCCGAGGCACTCGACGTACAGCGCGAGCGTCCCGGCGGTCGGCGTGTAGGTCGTGGTGCCGGTGTTGATGACGACGACCTTCGCCGCCGTCGGGGTGACCCAGGTCGGCACGCCACCGGAGATCGTGAGCACCTGGCCGGCCGAGCCGTTGGCGAGCGAGCTCAACACGCCGCTCGCGTTGTTCTGGACGAGTCCGGCGACCGAGAACTGGCTGACCGTCACGGTGCTCGAGAGCGTGGTCGCCCCGGTGACCCCGAGGGTGCCGCCGACCGTCGCGGCGCCGCTGGCCGCGAGGGACGAGAGGGTCGTCGCGCCGGTCACGGCGAGCGTGCCGGCGATCGTCGCGTTGCCGAGGAGGGCCTGGGTCTGGCCGAGGCGGCCGAGGTTCAACGTCGCCGCGCTCACGCCACCGATGTTGATGTTGTTCGCGCCACCGGAGTCGATGGTGAAGACCGCGGCGGTCGGGCCGGTGATCGTTCCGCCGAACGTCGCGTTGCTCGTCACCCCGAGGGTGCTCGAGAGGGTCGTGGCCGCGGTCACCCCGAACGTGCCGCCGACGGTCGTGTTGCCGGTGAGGGTCGTGGCGCCGCTGACGCCGAGGGTCCCGGCGACGGTCGCGTTGCCGAGGAGGGCCTGGGTCTGCCCCAGCCGGCCGATGTTCACGGTCGTCGCGGTCGTGCCACCGATGTTGATGTTGTTGGCGCCACCGGCGTCGATGGTGAAGGTCGCCGCCGGGCCGGTGATCGACCCGCCGACGATGAGGTTGCCGGCCAGGGTGAGCGTGCCCGCCTGGTTCACGCTGAACTTCGAGCTGCCGTTCGCGTGCAGGTCCATGAGGTTTCCGGTGTAGCCGGCGGCCGCCGTGTTGACGAAGATGCCCGTGCCGGCCGTGCCGAGGGTCACCGCGATCGCCTTACCGGTCGTGAGCGCCGAGCCGTCGACGTTCAGCAGCTGCCCGGCGAGCTGGTTGCTCTTGAGGTTGGCCAGCGTGCCGGTCGAGGAGGCCGCGCCGGAGGCCGACACGTTGAACAGGTTGCCGGTGAAGGACTGGGCCCGGACGTTCACGGCACCGATCGAGTACCCCGAGACCGTGTCGGTCGTGCCCGAGTACAGGGTGCCGAGGGACACGTCGATGGCCTTGCCGGTCGTGAGGCTCTGGCCGCTGATCCCGAGGATCGTGCCCGCGGTGGTCTGGTCGGCGGTCAGGGCGACGAGCGTGCCGTTGAAGGCGGCGGTGCTCGAGAACGTCGTCGCGCCGGTGTAGGAGTTCGCCGCGCCGCCGTAGAAGAAGCCGCGCGTCGCGTTCAGCGCGTCCTGGGTGTTGCCGTTCGTGAAGGCCGACGCACCGGTGCTCACGTTGAGGGCCTGGCCCGTGGTGAGACCGCCGCCGGTGTTGATCGAGGCGGCGGTCTGCGTGTTCAGCGTGTTGCTCCCGTTGCCGACCGCGAAGGTGCTGCCGTTCGAGACGGTCGTGTTGCCGGTGGTGGTCGTGCCGAGCGTCGTGGCGCCGGTCACCCCGAGCGTGCCACCGACGGTCGTGTTGCCGGTGACCCCGAGGGTGCTCGAGAGCGTCGTCGCGCCGGTCACGCCGAGCGTGCCGCCGACGGTCGTGTTGCCGGTCACCCCGAGGGTGCTCGAGAGGGTCGCCGCGCCGGTCACCCCGAGGGTGCTGCTCAGGGTCGTCGCGCCGGTCGCGCCGAGGGTGCCACCGACGGTGGTGTTGCCGGTGACCCCGAGGGTGCTCGAGAGCGTCGTCGCGCCGGTCACCCCGAGCGTGCCGCCGACGGTCGTGTTGCCGCTCGCAGCCGTGACGTTGAACTTGTTCGTGTTCACCGCGACGTCGCCGGTGACCCCGAGCGTGCCGCCGACGGTGGTGTTGCCGGTGAGGGTCGAGGCGCCGGCCACGGCGAGGGTGCCACCGACGCTCGTGT
>JAXDLF010000116.1:0-5072 GCA_034666765.1 Chloroflexota bacterium | reverse complement strand
CGGAGCCTGGTGGGGCGCGCAGGCAAATGACAGGGGGGTTGGGCGTTGTGGGTGTAGACCGCGGTAGCAGCGTCGGTGCGGGTGTCCTCGTCGTGGATGGATCGGGCATCGTGTTCAGCCTTCTGCGTTCGGCCAAGCTCGGCATCGCGCTGTGGCGCATCACGAGCCGGACGAACATCCCGGACCTTGCCGGCATCGGGCTGGCCGTCGTCGCTGCGTACGATCGGCCGGACTGGACGTTGGTCGCGCGGCTCGTCGATCAGACGCCAACAGTAATCGTGACCAGCGCGCCCGACGGCGACGACGCCGGCCGCGCGGTGGCCCTCGGCGCGGCGGGCTACATCTCCGCGGCGCTCGCGCCGGATGCGATGCGACGCGCGATTCTCGGCGCGATCCGCGGCGAGCCCGCGTTCTCGCGGCGAGTGCTCGCGGAGCGGCTGCGCCTGGTGACGAAGCCGCAGTTCTCGGGAAGCGCGCTCGTGCTGACGCCTCGCCAGCGCGAGGTGGTCACCCTCATCGCTCGAGGCGCGGCGGACAAGGAGATCGCGCGGACGCTCGGCATCACGACCGCGACGGCGCAGAAGCACGTGACGAACGTCCTCAAGCGCCTGAACGTGCCGAATCGAGCGGCCGCGGCCGCCGCCCTGGTGAGCTCGACGACGTGGCACGGCCAGGCCAACGCCGCGCCCGGCGCGATGATCGAGGCCGCTGCCTCCTAGGCGCACCGAGAGCGCACCGAGCGCGAGGCAGTCAATCCGAGACGCGCGTGATACAGCACCCCTGAGGCGGTCAGACCAAAACTGCTACTTGAAATCACGTACCGCCGTGAGACCGTTTAGCTATCGCGGTTGAGGAAGCGACACCTTCATCGGACGTAGGCCAGTTGCACTGCGGCGTAATGAGGATTGACTATGCCCCCCTCGCGCCCGGATGCTCTGTGCGGAAGCGCACCTAACCGTGAAGAAAGGCCGCCGTGACGCAGGACCGGAACTCTAGCGTCTTGCTCGCGAGACCACGGGTCTGTGTCGTCGACTCCGGTGCAGCCACTCCGTCCTACGACCGGCTGGACGAGTGCCGCATCGACGTCATGGCGGTGCTTCCGCGACTCGCGGACGTGGATCTGCCGATGCTCGCGAATTTCGACCTCGTCATCGTCGGCTGCACCGAGGCCCTGCTGATGAGCCCGAGCTTCGAACGGAGCGTCACCCGCGTCTCGCAGCACGCCCGGCTCCTGGGCGTCGCTCCGACGCCGGACCCCGAGGTCGCGGCCCTCGCGGCGCGGATCGGCTTTCACGGCTTCGTCGCGCGGGAGGTCACGCCCGAGGCATTCGAGCGGGCCGTCGCCGCGGTGATGAATGGCGAGATGGCGTTCCCCCGCACCGCGATGTCCGCGGTGATCCGTTTGATCCGCCGCGCGTACCTGAAGCTCCCCAAGGCCGCGCCTGAAGGTGACCTCACCCCGCGGCAGCGTCAGATCGTCGATCTGCTCGCGCGTGGCGCGAGCGATCGCGAGATCGCCGAGGCCCTCCGGATCAGCCCGTCGACGGTCCACAAGCACGTCCAGAACGCGCTGAAGCGGACGAAGACAAAGACGCGGAGCCATCTCGTCGCGGCGCTGGGCCACTCCGCCTAGCCGCCCGCGCGATCTCGATCCGGCCCTGGTACTCCGGGCGTAGGCGGGACCCCCGCGCGGGTGACGCCGGTCGGGTGCCCGACCCCCAGGATTCGGCGCCTATGGCCAAGGGCGAGCGGGCCGCGTCGGCGCTGCGCGCATCGATGCGCGCCTCCGAGGACCACCTCCGGCAGATCTACGAGGCCGTCGGATGCGGCCTCCTGGTGCGGGACGCGAGCGGCACGATCATCTACGCGAACGAGCAGGCCGCGCGCATCTTCGGCGTGCCGGCCGAGGGCCTCGTGGGGACCGAGCACGTGCCGGGCGTCCGCCGCTACGCGGAGGACGGCGCCGAGCTGACCCGCACCGAGCTCGCGTCGCACGTGGCGCGCACCGAGAACCGCCCGATCCGCGACGTGCGCACCCGCCTCGTCCGGGCGGACGGCGTCGAGACCTGGATCCGCGTCGACTCGATTCCGATCCCCGATGCGAGCGGCGCGCTCGAGTACGTCGTGACGAGCTTCTTCGACGTCACCGAGCGGATGCGCATGGAGGCCCGGCTCGGCCTGCGGGTCCGCCAGCAGGCCGCCGTCGCGGAGCTCGGACGGCAGGCCCTCGCGGCGAACGACGTGGACGCGCTATTCGCGGAGACCGTGCGAACGGTCAACGGTGTCCTGGGCGCGGAGGCATGCCGGATCATCCAGCACAGCCGCTCGGAGCGCCGGCTCTCGCTCCGCGCCGGCACTCCGCTCGCCGCGGGTGCTCCGCCGGAGTGGATCCCCGACGACGCGACCGCGTCGCAGGCGGGATACACGATCGCCGAGGGGATCGACGTCATCGCCAACGACCTCGCGTCGGAGAAGCGCTTCGCGGTCTACGCGCCGATCCTCGCCGCGGGCTTCCGATCGAGCGCGACCGTGATCATCCCGGGGCACGACCGCCCGTTCGGCGCGCTCGCGGCCGTCAGCCGGTCGACGGAGTTCTCACCCGACGACGTCGTCTTCATGCGAGCGGTCGCGAACATCCTCGGCGAGGCCATCGAGCGGCTGGCCGCGATGCAGCGCGTTCGCGCGAACGAGGCCCGGCTGCGCACCGTCGTGGAGCACCTGCCGCTCGAGCTGCTGGTGTACGACGCCAACGGGCGGGTGACGCTCACGACCGGTCAGCGGATCCCGGGCCGAACCCCGTTCCCGCCGGTCGTCGGCGACTCCATCTTCGACCTGAACAAGCACAACCCCGACGGACTGAACCGCATCGTCCGGGCCCTCCGCGGCGAAGAGGTGCACGACGAGGTCCGCTCGGGCGCGCGGGTCATCGACATGCGCCACCAGCCCGTGCTGTCCGCCGACGGATCGGTCACCGAGGTCGTCGGGCTCGCCCTGGACGTGACCGACCGGGCGCAGAGCCAGGCCGCGCTGTCCCGCAAGGAGGCCTTCGTCCGCGCGATCTTCGACTCGGTGGATACGCACCTCGCGGTCCTCGACCGCGCCGGCGTCATCGTCGACGCGAACGAGCATTGGCTGGCCGACGTTCGATCCGGCGAGGCCGACATGAAGGACGCGACCATCGGCGACGACTACCTCGCCTTCCTGCGCGCCGGCGACACCGAGGACAGCCGCGAGACGGCGGCCGGCATCGAGGCCGTCCTGGAGCGCCGCCGGCCGCGCTTCTCCTTCGAGTTCCCGCTCGATCGCGACAACGGCCGGCGCTGGTACCAGCTGTCGGTCGAGTCGCTGCGCTCGCCCGACGGCGGCGTGGTCATCGGTCACCGCGACATCACGGAGCGCAAACGCGTCGAGGAGGCGCTCGAGCACCAGGCCCTTCACGACATGGTGACCGATCTCCCCAACCGCACCCTGCTCCGCGACCGCCTCCGGCAGGCCATCCTCGCGGCGCGGCGGCGCACCACCCAGGTCGCGCTCCTCTTCATCGACCTCGACCGCTTCAAGGAGCTGAACGACACGTTCGGCCATCAGGCCGGCGACGTCATCCTCCGTGAGGTCGGCGAGCGGTTCGTCGGCGCGGTGCGCGCCTCCGACACCGTCGCGCGCCTCGGCGGCGACGAGTTCGCGGTCCTCATTCCCACGGCCGCGAACGCCGACGAGGCCGTCATGATCGCGCACCGGGTCCTCGCCTCGCTGCAGGAGCCGTTCGTCGTCGAGGGCGAGAGCGCGTTCATCGAAGCGAGCATCGGCGTCGTGCTGTGCCCCGAGCACGGCGACGACGTCCAGACCCTCATGCGCCGGGCGGACGTCGCGATGTACGCGGCGAAGCGCGCCGGCGCGGGCCTGCAGCTGTACGAGCAGGAGAAGGACCTGCACAGCCCGAGCGCGATCGGCCTCGCCGGCGACCTCCGGCACTCGATCGAGCGCGGCGAGCTGGTCCTCCACTTCCAGCCGATCGTCGACCTGGCGCAGGGGCGCTGCGTCGGGGTCGAAGCGCTGTGCCGGTGGCAGCACCCGATCCGCGGCCTGATCCAGCCGGCGCAGTTCATCCCGCTCGCGGAGGAGAACGGCTTCATCCGCCCGATCGGTCTCTGGACGATGCAGGAGGCGATGCGAGCGCTCACCGGCCCCTCCGGCGCGAGCGTGCCGATCGTCTCGGTGAACCTCTCGATGCGGAACCTGCGCGGGACCGACCTCGCCGCGAATCTCGCCGAGATGCTCCAGCGCACCGGCGCCGACCCATCGCGCCTCAAGATCGAGATCACCGAGACCGCGATGATGGCCGACGCGGAGCACACGCTCGGCGTCCTCGGCGAGCTGCAGCGCATGGGCATGCGCCTGTCGATCGACGACTTCGGGACCGGCTACAGCTCGCTCGCCCATCTCCAGCGACTGCCGGTCGACGACATCAAGGTGGACCGCTCGTTCGTGCTGAACATGCTGAAGAACTCCAGCGACGAGGCGATCGTGCGTTCGACGATCGAGCTCGCCCACAACCTCGGGATGCGGGCCATCGCCGAGGGCGTCGAGGACGCCGCGACGCTGGACCGGCTCCGCGCGCTCGGCTGCGACCAGGCACAGGGCTTCTTCATGGGCCGGCCGATGCCGCTCGCGGAGCTCACCGAGTGGCTGCGCAGCTCCACCTGGAGCGCGACCGCGATCCGCTAGAGGGTCGCGAGCCTCCCGAACGCGGTCGGCGGCGGGCCGTCGCGCAGCCGCCGGCGGATCGCCTCGGCGCAGCCGGCCGGGTCGAGCACCGAGGTGTCGACCTCCAGGTCGTAGGGACCGACGGTGTGGACCTCGTCCTGCCATCGCCGCACCGGCAGCGGCACCGGATCGCCGGGCGTGCCGGCGGCGTACTCGCCCTCCCGGCCGGGCTGCCCGGCGTTGCGGCGCCGCATGATCACGTCGATCGGACAGCGCACCCCCACGAACAGGACCGGGAGGCCCTCGAGCAGCCTCGCGCACTCCGCGACGAGCGGGCGGTCGTTGTGGCCGACGTCGGCCACGACGTT
>JAXDLF010000115.1:0-5306 GCA_034666765.1 Chloroflexota bacterium | reverse complement strand
ACCGGGATCGAGGTCGTCGAAAAGGTCAAAGAATCGAGCCCTGACCTGGTCATCATGGACGTCCGGATGCCGGAGCTGGACGGCATCGAAGCCCTGGCCCGTCTCAAATCGACCAATCCCAAGACCGCCGTCCTGATCATGACCGCCTTCGGCAGCTCCAACGCCGCGATCCGCGCGATGGAGCTTGGCGCGTTCGACTACATCACCAAGCCGTTCGAGCTCGACAAGATCTCGCACAGCGTGAAGCGGGTGCTCGACTACCAGAACCTCACCCAGGAGGTCGAGGTCCTCCGCGACGAGATCAGCTCGCTGGTCCAGACCGAACGCATCGTCGGTAACTCGCCGGCGATGCAGGAGGTCTACAAGACCATCGGCAAGGTCGCGAAGGCCGACGCGACGGTCCTCATCACCGGCGAGAGCGGCACCGGCAAGGAGCTCGTCGCCGAGGCGCTGCACTTCAACTCCAACCGGCGCTCCGGCCCACTCGTGAAGGTGTCCTGCGCGGCGCTCCCCGAGACGCTCCTCGAGGCCGAGCTCTTCGGTCACGAGAAGGGCTCCTTCACCGGTGCGATGACCCAACGCCGCGGCCGCTTCGAGATGGCGGACAAGGGCACCATCTTCCTCGACGAGATCGGCGAGATGACCGTCCCCACCCAGACCAAGCTGCTGCGCGTGCTGCAGGAGCGGAAGCTCGAGCGCATCGGCTCCAACCTGCCGATCAAGGTGGACATCCGTATCGTCTGCGCCACCAACAAGGACCTGCAGAAGAGCGTCGAGCAGCAGAAGTTCCGTGACGACCTCTACTACCGGCTCAACGTGATCAACATCCACATGCCCCCGCTGCGTGATCGCAAGGAGGACATCCCCTCGCTCGTCGAGCACTTCCTCGCGAAGCACCGGTACAGCGCGACGGCGCAGCCCGCGGCGATCAGCGAAGAGGCCATCCGCCGGCTCATGGAATACAACTGGCCCGGCAACGTGCGTGAGCTCGAGAACGTCATCGAGCGTGCCGTGGTGCTGTCCCGCGGCCAGATCATCACGAGCCGCGAGCTCCCGTTCGGCGAGCACGAGGCCGGTGAGGGCGAAGAGGGTGTCGGCGGCGAGGAGATCAAGGGCGACAGCTCGTTCTTCAAGAAGTCCGTCGCCCAGTTCGAAAAGGACCTGATCATGAAGGCCCTCCGCGACGCGAACGGCAACCGTTCGAAGGCCGCGGAGATGCTCGGCATCTACCGCCGGCTCCTCTACGCCAAGATCAAGGAGTACGGCCTTGAGGGCTACCCGCCAAAGGGCCGCTAAGGCGACGGCCCCGGTCGTCGTGCGCTTGCACGAGGTGACCGGCGTGGCCAAGGCGAGCTGGGACGCCGCGCTCAAGGCGGCCGTGAAGATCGCCCGTACCGAGGTCGGCGAGCCGATCGCCGTCGAGATCACCCGCCAGTGGGCCGACCTCTCGCCCCGCGGGATCACGAGCTACCACGTGAATGTGAAGGTCGCGTACCGCCAGGCCATCGCGCCGCCGAAACGCACGCGAAAGCGCACCGCCGGCTAGCGTCGCGCCTCACATGGTCCCGTATCCAGCCACCTGTCCTAGTTATTGACATGCTCGGCAGCCAGAAGCACACTCGTCGCCTCCTACGACCGCGAGCCGCGGCCGAGGAGCAGGGGAGCGAAGTGGCGGACGGCGACGCGCAGGACATCCTGGCCCAGGTCCTCATTGCCAACGACGGCGAGGTCATGCAGCGATTGCGCCTGTCCGCCGCCGAGGCCGCCCGCGTCTGCAACGTCACCCCCCGGCAGCTCATCTATTGGACCAAGAAGGGGCTCGTGAAGCCCTCCACGAACGACGACCACGACTACGACGTCTTCGCGATGGAGAAGGTCATCCGGATCCGGCAGGCCCTCGAGAAGGGGTATTCGCTGGAGAAGGCCGCCCAGGTCGTGGCGCGCGATCTCGCGGCGCTCCAGTCCGAGGTGAAGCGGCTCGAGAGCCTCGCCAACGAGGATCTCGAGGACGAGCTCCGCCGCAGGTTCGAGCGGCTGGAGGAGCGCGTCTCGCAGCTGCGGCGCACGCTCCCGGCGTCGCTCACCATCGCCCGCCTCCGCCGGGCCGTCGCGCTCCTCGCGCGCCTCGAGGCGGAGGGCACGCTGCAGAACGCGAGCGCGAACGGCGACATCGCCAAGGCGCTCGCGCTCCGGCTCGGCCGTGCGGTCGATGAGCTCGAGCTTCTGCTCCGCGAGGTCCAGCCGGCCGGCGCCTAACGTTCTCGGCGTGACGTCCCTCGATCCACGTCTCATCACGGCGATCGCCGCCGGCAAGGCAACGCGCTTCGGTCTGAAGCTCCTCGGCCGTGGCGCGACGGCGCTGCCGGGCATCGTGACGCTCGCCCTCGACCCCAACGCGACCGCCCGGCTGAGCGCGACCTTGCGTCACGGCACCGTCTCCGTCTCCGGCACGAACGGCAAGACGACGACGACGCGGATGCTCTCCGACATCGTGCGCCTCGCCGGCTGGCAACCGGTCCACAACCGCTCCGGCTCGAACCTGGACCGCGGTATCGCGGCCGCGCTCCTGGCCGACGCGACGTGGGGCGGCGAGCTGCGCGGAGACATCGGGGTGTTCGAGATCGACGAAGCCTCCGTTCCCCGCGTGCTCGCCCGCCTCACGCCGCGCGTCCTGGTCATCACGAACCTGTTCCGCGACCAGCTGGATCGCTACTTCGAGATCGATGCGCTCGCCCGCCGGATCGGCGCGGCCATCGCGCGGCTGCCGGAGACGACGACGCTGGTCCTCAACGCCGACGATCCGATCGTCGCGTACCTCGGCGACGCGTATCGGGGGCCGCTCCTCACGTTCGGTGTGGACGATCCGCTGGTCGGTGGCACGGTGGCCCAGGCGATCAGCGACGCGACCCGCTGCCCGCGCTGCAAGCGCCCGCTCCGATATGGCCGCGTGATCCTCGCGCACGTCGGTGACTGGCGCTGCGAGCATTGCGGCCTCGCCCGGCCGCGTCCCGACATCAGCGCCGCGAGCGTCACGCTTGGCCCCAACGAGAGCCGGATCCGCCTCGGTGGCTCGGTCGCATCGGTCATGGACGACGTGGTCGTGCCGCTGCCCGGCCTGTACAACGCCTACAACGCGCTCGCGGCCATCGCCGCGGCTCGCGCGCTCGACATCGCGCTCCCGACCGCCGTCGGGGCGCTCGCGACGTTCAAGCCGGCGTTCGGGCGGCTCGAGATCGTCGAGGCCGAGGGCCGCCGGCTGCGGCTCCTGCTCGTGAAGAATCCCGCCGGCTTCAACGCCGCGATCGGCGCCCTGCTGGAGACCGATCGGCACCCGCGCATCCTCGGCGCGCTCAACGATCGTGACGCCGACTCCCGCGACGTGTCCTGGATCTGGGACGCCGACTTCGAGGCGCTCGCGCCGCGGATCGCCCACGCCACGGTGACGGGCCTGCGCGGCCGGGACCTCGCGTTGCGGCTCAAGTACGCGGGCGTCCCGCGGGAGCGCGTGGCCGTCGTCGACGGCTCGGTGCCGGCCATTCGCGCGGCGATCGATGGGACGCCCGTCGGGGAGGAGCTCGTGGTGATCGCAACGTATACCGCGATGCTTTCGCTCCGAGATGCGCTCGCACGGCTCGGTTTCGTGGGACAGTTCTGGGAAGACTGATGCCACTGGTCATCGAGGAGCTCCCACCGGCCCAGCTCTCGCCGGCCGACCTCAAAGAGGCGGTCGGGCTCCTGCGGCGACTCGATCAGGAACGCGTGCCG
This sequence comes from Chloroflexota bacterium, assembly GCA_034666765.1. GTDB lineage: Bacteria > Chloroflexota > Limnocylindria > P2-11E > P2-11E > UBA4735. The sequence goes on along the minus strand of JAXDLF010000115.1, from coordinate 1,541 downwards.
GAGGATCCGATCAATCCCGACGATGTCTACGCGCGCCAGATCACCGCGTCGCCGCCGGACGGACGGTTGTTCTTCTGGGGCGCGCGCGAGAACGGCGGGCTCGTCGGCGGCGCGTATCTGCAGCTCTCGGATCGCGACAACCTGCAGCTCGGCTTCACCGGCGTGCTCGTCCTCCCTGAGGCGCGCCGCCGCGGTGTCGGCCGCGCGCTGCTCCGGCAGGTCGGCGAGCGCGCGTCGGCCAACGGCCGGCTGATGCTCGCGGGCCAGACCAGTGACCGCGTGCCGGCGGGCGCCGCGTTCGCCCGTGCCGTGGGTGCGAGCCCCGGCCTCGAGATGCACACGAACCAGCTCGATGTCCGGACCCTCGAGCCCGATCGCATCCGCCGCGCGATCGATGACTCCCGCGCGAAGGCCGCGGGCTACCACATCGCCTGGGTCGACTGGGCGAATGCCGACGATGCGACGATCGGGCAGGTGGCGCAGGCCTACGAGGCGATCAACGACATGCCCAAGGGTGAGATCGCTTTCGAGGACGAGCATTGGGACGTGCCCCGGACGCGCGAGCGCTACGCGTTCTTCGCGAAGATGGGCTTCGACGTGTGGACCGCCATTGCGATCCACGACGCGACCGGGGCGGGGGTTGGATTCACCGAGATCAACCTGACCCCGCCGGTTCCGGAGATCGTCCAGCAGCAGGGCACCGCCGTCACGCCCGCGCATCGCGGTCACGCGCTCGGCATGTGGCTCAAGGCGGCGATGATCGAGCGGCTCCGCCGTGACTGGCCGAGGGCCCGGTTCATCCGCACCGGAAATGCGAAGGTCAACGAGGCGATGCTTCGTATCAACACCGAGCTGGGCTTCCGTCCGGCCTGGTCGACCACGCTGTGGCAGGCCGAGACCGCGACGCTCGGGCAGGGTTCGACGGGTCCGACGTAGTGGACCTGCGGATCGGCCACCTCTACCCGGACCTCATGTCGATCTACGGCGATCGGGGCAACGTGCTGGCACTCACCCGGCGCGCGGCGTGGCGCGGCATCGCGGTCGAGACCCGGGCCTTCACGGCCGGTGAGGAATGGGACGCCGACTGGGCCGACGTGTACTTCTTCGGCGGCGGCCAGGACCAGGGCCAGGACATCGTCGGCGCAGACCTCGCCGGCGCGAGCGGTGACGCGCTGAAACGATCGATCGACGGCGGGGCCGCGGTCTTCTCGGTCTGCGGCGGCTACCAGCTCCTCGGTCACGAGTACGTGCCCGAGGCCGGCGATCCGATTCCGGGCCTCGGGGTCCTGGACGTGCGCACGCGCGCGGGCAAGGTGCGCTTCGTCGGGAACCTGCTCGCGGAAACCGAGGACGGCATGACGCTCATCGGCTTCGAGAACCATTCCGGGTACACGTACCTCGGTCCGAAGGCGACGCCCCTTGGGCGCGTCATCGCCGGTCACGGCAACAACGAGCGGGACAAGACCGAGGGCGCGGTGCAGGGCAAGCTCATCGGCTGCTACCTCCACGGCTCCGCGCTGCCGAAGAACCCGTGGCTCGCC
>JAXDLF010000114.1:0-12444 GCA_034666765.1 Chloroflexota bacterium | reverse complement strand
GCTCCCGGCGACGTCGCGCAGATCATGGCCGGCGAGAATCAGAGTCCGGCCTACATCGAGGCGGTTCGGGCGCGCTTCGGTCTCGACCAGCCGATCCTGATCCAGTTCTGGCTGTACCTGTCGTCCGTGCTCCACGGCGATCTCGGGAACTCGTTCACCTACGCCCAGCCCGTGGTGGCCGTGCTGTGGCAGCGCGCTCCCGCCACCTTCCTGCTCGTCGGCACGAGCCTGCTCGTCGCGAGCGTCGCGGGCACGATCGTGGGCACGGTGCTCAGCCGCCGGGTCGGATCGACGCTCGACACGCTCACGAGCCTGGTCGCCGTCGGCTCGTACTCGCTGCCGGTCTTCTGGCTCGGGATCGTGCTGGTGCTCGTCTTCGGCGTGTCGCTGCGATGGTTCCCGACGGCCGGGATGGTGAGCCCGCAGGCGCCTGCGGAGGGGATCGGCCGCGCGCTTGACGTCGCGTCGCACCTGGTGCTGCCGGTGATCACCCTCTCGGCCGTCTACTTCGGCCAGTACGTGCGGCTCGCGCGATCGTCGGTCCGCGACGTCCTGCGCGAGGACTACATCACCGCGGCGCGCGCGGCCGGGTTCCCCGAGCGGACCATCCTGATGCGCTACGCCCTCCGCAACGCGCTGCTGCCAATCGTGACGCTGCTCGGCCTGCAGATGGGCCTCGTCCTCGCGGGTGCGGTGCTCACCGAGACCGTCTTCTCGTGGCCGGGCCTGGGCACGCTGGTGTACCAGGCGATCCTCGGGCGCGACGTCCCGCTGGTCATCGGCGCGTACGTCGCCGTCAGCCTCGGCGTCCTGATCGCCGCGCTCGTGACGGACGTCGTGTACGCGCTCTTGGATCCGCGGGTCGAATACCGGTGAGCGCGACCACGGCGGAGGAGATCCTCCGTCCCATCGGGCGGCGCCGGCCGATGTTCTCGTCGCTCCGCCGGTTCTTCGCCTACAAGCCGTGCGCGGTCGCCTTTTTCGTCATCCTCGTCCTCGCCGCGCTGGCGTTGCTCGCCGGTGCGCTCCCGCTCCGCGATCCGGCGGCGTTCTCGTCGGAGCCGCTCATGCCGCCATCGGCCGCGCACCTGTTCGGCACCGACAACCTGGGGCGCGAGATCACGAGCCGCATCATCTGGGGTATCCGGAGCGCGCTCCTGGTGGCACTCGTGTCCGCGGGCATCTCCGTCTTCCTCGGCGTCGCCCTGGGCAGCATCGCCGGCTACTTCGGCGGCTGGGTCGACGATCTCCTGAGCCGGCTGTTCGACGTGTTCCTGCTCATCCCCGCGTTCTTCCTGCTCATCCTGGTGGTGGCGCTCTTCGGCGCGAGCCTCCTCCTGGTCATGGTCGTCATCGGTCTCACGACCTGGCCCGGCACCGCTCGGATCATGCGCAGCCAGGTCCTCTCGTATCGCTCCCGGGTGTTCGTCGAAGCCGCCCGCGCGGCCGGGGCGGGGCCGGGGTACCTGCTCGTGCAGCACATCATTCCCAACGGGATCGGCCCGGTGATCACCCACGGGACGGTCCTGATGGGCCAGGCGATCCTGGCCGAGGCGGGATTGAGCTACCTCGGCCTCAGCGATCCGAGCGCGGTGAGCTGGGGCCGCATGGTGTTCGAGGGCCAGACGTATCTCGGCCTGGCGCCGTGGATGAGCCTCATCCCGGGGCTGTTCATGCTCCTGACGGTGCTGGCGCTGAATATCGCGGGCGACGGCCTGACGTACGCGCTGCAGTCGCAGGCTCGAGCGCGTCACGCGACGGGCGGAACGCATGCCTGACGCCGGAACGCTGCTGCAGGTCAGTGACTTCAGCGTCAGCTACGACTCGCCGCGCGGGCCGATCCGCGCCGTCGACGAGGTCTCGCTCTCGCTGCCGCGCGGTGGCGCGCTCGGCATCGTCGGTGAGTCGGGCTGCGGCAAGAGCACGCTCGCCTTCGGGCTCCTGCGGCTGCTCCCGGAGAACGGCCGGATCGTCGGTGGGCGGGTCGAGCTGGCGGGCGTCGATCTCCTCGGCATGCCGGTCGAGGAGTTCCGGACCGGGGTTCGCTGGAAGCGGCTCGCGATGGTCTTCCAGAGCGCGATGAACTCGCTCAACCCGGTCATGCGGGTCGGCACGCAGCTCATCGACGCGTGTCTGCTCCACGGCAAGGGCATGACGCGAACCCAGGCCCGCGAGCGGGCGGGGGAGCTGTTCGGCCTGGTCGGCCTCACGCCGAGCCAGCTCGACCTCTACCCGCACGAGATGAGCGGAGGCATGCGCCAGCGCGCGGTCATCGCCCTCAGCCTGGTGGCCCGTCCCGACATCGTCATCGCCGACGAGGCGACGACGGGGCTGGACGTCCTGGTCCAGGAGCAGATCCTGCGCGAGCTCAACGCGCTGCGCAGCTCGGTCGGCCTCTCGCTGATCGTCGTGTCGCACGACATCGACGTGATCTCCAAGCTCTGCGACGAGATCCTGGTGATGTACGCGGGCCGCGTGGTCGAGACCGGCCGGACGGCCGAGGTGCTGGCCCGGCCACGGCATCCGTACACGGCCGCGCTGCTCGCGGCGCTGCCGCGGCTGAGCGGTCCACGCCGCCGGCTCATCACGCTGCCCGGAACGCCGCCCGACCTGGGCGCGCTCCCGCGGGGCTGCCGCTTCGCGGACCGCTGCCCACTGGTCGAGCAGGTGTGCCGCGAGGTCGAGCCCGAGCTCCCCGTTCGTCCCGCGGCCGCGCGCTGCCATTTCGAGGGGGACCCCCGGATCGACGCGCTCGCTCGAGGTGCGGCGTGACCGTGACGCCGGCCGCTGCCGCGCTCGAGGCCGTGCACCTGAGCAAGCACTTCGCGCCCCGATCGGGGCTGCTCAGCATCTTCGGCGCGCCCGCGCCGGTGCGGGCCGTCGACGACGTGACGATGGCCCTGGCCCCCGGCGAGGTCGTCGCGCTCGTCGGCGAGTCCGGCTCGGGCAAGACGACCCTCGGGCGGCTGCTGGTCCGGCTCGAGCAGCCGACCAGCGGCCGGATCGTCGCCGGCGGGGTCGACATGACCCGCGTGCGTGGATCGGCGCTGAAGCGGCTGCGCCGCCAGGTCCAGCTGATCTTCCAGAATCCGTACGAGTCGCTGGACCCGCGGCACAGCGTCGCGACCGCGGTGACCGAGCCGCTGCGGATCCACGGGATCGGCTCGCGGAGCGAGCGATCGGCGACGGCTCGCGAGCTGCTCGAGGCCGTCGGCCTCGCGCCGGCCGCCGCGTACCTGGACCGGCTGCCGCACGAGCTCAGCGGCGGGCAGCGCCAGCGGGTCGCGATCGCCCGGGCGATGGCCCTCCGCCCGTCGGTGCTCGTGGCGGACGAGCCGGTCTCGATGCTCGACGCCTCCATCCGCTCGAGCGTCCTCAATCTCATGCTCGACCTGCGCGAGCGATTCGGGATCGCGATCCTGTTCGTCAGCCACGACCTCGCGAGCGCGCGATACATGTCGAAGCGCGCACTGGTGATGTACCGCGGCCAGATCGTGGAGGAGGGACCGACGGACGACGTGGTGGCCACGCCGGCGCATCCCTACACCCGGATGCTGATCGCCGCGTCATCGCGGGTCCTCGGACCGGCGCCCGCCGTCAGCCGTGCCGCGGACCGGCCGCCGGCGTGCCGGTTCGCGCCGCGCTGCCCGCTGGCCCAACCGGTGTGCTGGACCGACGCGCCGCCGATGGTCGCGGTCGCGGCCGGACACGCCGCTCGCTGCCACTTCGCGCTGGACGTGCTTCACGGCCGCGGCGCGCCGTCGTGAGCGGTCCATATCATGAAATCCGCTTCACAATACGGATCTCGGCTGATATGGTCGTCGCGCCCGTCGCGGCTCACGATCCGATCGCCGCGATGGCAATGGCGCGATGGCAATAGAAGGAGCGCACCCGTGATCGACGGCGAGATCTTCCTCGGCAACATGCGCTGGCCCGACGTGGTCGCGGCCGCGGCGGCGAAGCCCGTGCTCATCCTCCCGGTTGGAGCGATCGAGCAGCACGGTCCCCATCTCCCGCTCGACACCGACAGCGCGATGGTGAGCTGGCTGGCCTGCACGGCGGCGCGGCAGGCCGGGTGCGCCCTGGTCGCCCCGACGCTCAACTACGGCGTGAGCCTGAACCACATCGCGTTCCCCGGCACCGCGACGATGCGCAACGAGACGCTCTGCGCGGTGCTGGCCGACCTCGGGGAATCTCTGCTCGGCCATGCCTTCAAGGCGATCGTGTTCCTCAATGGGAACGGCGGGAACAACGTCGCGGTCGCCTCGGCGGCCGCGGAGCTGCGCCGGCGCACCGCCAAGACCGTCGCGAACATCTACGTCGCGGCGCTGATCGAGGAGGCCTTCTCGGTGATGGAGTCCGGCATCATCTGGCACGCCGACGAGTCCGAGACCTCGATGATGCTGGCGATCGCTCCGGAGCGCGTGCACATGGCCAAGGCCGTTCGCGAGATGCCCAAGCCGATCCCGCTCTACGAATTCAAAGAGGCGACGCTCACCAAGGCGATGGTCGACCTCGGGATCCCGGCGACCGAGCGCGTGACGAAGAGCGGCACGATCGGCGACGCGACGATGGCGACGGTCGACAAGGGCCGTCCGGTCGTCGAGGAGCAGCTCAAGACCCTGACCAAGATCCTGAAGACCCTCGCCGCCGCGTAGGGATGGCGTATGCGCCCGGCGCCCCGGCCGCCGGCGGACCGCGCACCGTCCGCCTGCACTGCGGCCGCCTGCTCACGATGACGTCGCGGGAGATGGACGGGCCGCAGTTCGTCGACATCGTCGACGGTCGCGTGGCCCGGGTGGGCCCGATCGGTGAAATCGGCGACTCCCCGGCGACCCAGAGCGTCGATCTGTCCGATCTCACCGTGCTGCCGGGACTCATCGACGCGCACACGCACCTCAGCCTCGATGTGCTGCAGGGCGACGAGGCCGCCCAGGCCCGCGAGGCGCCATCGCTCATCGCGCTGAAGGCGGCGAGTCGCGGCCGGACGAATCTCGATCGGGGCGTGACGACGCTCCGGCTCGTCGGCGAGGTGAACTTCATCGACGTCGACGTCCGGCGCATGTTCGACGACCGGGTGTTCCCCGGACCACGGCTGTTCACGGCCACGCGCGGGATCAAGGGGCCGGGAGGTCACGGCGTCACGGCGCACGTGGCCGACGGCCCCGCCGAGGTCCGGCGGATCGCGGAGGAGAACTTCGCGCGCGGCGCCGATCACCTCAAGCTGTTCATCACCGGCGGGGTCGCCACCGCGGGGACGGACCCGCGCACGCCGTTCATGACCCGGGAGCAGATCGCGGCCGCCGTCGAGGTCGCCCGGTCGCACGGCGCGGTCGTCAGCGCGCATGCCTACGGCGGCACGGCCGTCGACGACGGCGTCGCGGTCGGTCTCGCCGCGATCGAGCACGGCGTGTTCATCACCGAGCCGCAGTACGCGCGGATGGCCTCCGCCGGCTGCGCGCTCGTCGCGACCCTCGGCGTCTACCTGACCGAGCCGGGGCCCGCCGAGAACCCGGCCTGGCCGGCGGAGGTGCGCGAAAAGTTCAAGCGCGCCCGGGAGCTGGCGCCGGCGGCCGTCGCGCTCGCGAAGCGGTCCGGGGTACGGATCGCGCTGGGGACCGACGCGATCCACGGCGGGATGCTCGAGGAGATCGTCTTCGCGGCCTCGGCCGGTCTCACCAATCGCGACGCGATCGGCGCCGCCACCGTCGAGCCGGCACGGCTGCTGGGGCGGACCGGCGAGCTGGGCGTGATCGCGCCCGGGTCGGCCGCGGATCTGTTCGCGGTGCGCGGCAACCCGCTCCGTGACATCACGGCGCTGCGGTCGATCAGCTGGGTCATGCGCGCCGGCGAGGTCGTCGCCAACAGTCGCCGCGCCCCCGTCGCCGCGGCACATGGCCGGTAGCCTCACGCCGGGAACGCCCGCCGGCGTGCGCGCGGCGGTACGTCACGAGGATCCCCTGCGCCCCGGTCCTGGCTGCGCGGACCGATGGTCGTGTCGATGCGTTCGATCCCGCGCGCGAAGGTCGAGGAGGTGCCGGTCTTCTGGGCCTGCGGGGTCACGCCGCAGGTGGTCTTGGCGCGCAGTGGCTGTCCGTGGTTCGCGAGTCACGAGCCGGGGCACACGTTGGTGACGGACGCGGACGAGCGCATCGCGCCGCCGGCCGGCTGAGACCCAGCTACGCGTTCGAAGGAGGATTCGAGTGAGCGGTGATCGGGCGGGATTCGACACACTGATCGTCGGGGGCCGGCTCATCGACGGGTCGGGAAGCCCCTGGGTGCGGCGGGACATCGGGATCCGCGACGGCCGCATCGCGGCACTGGGCAGCCTGCGCGGTCGCGAGGCGGGCCGGGTCATCGACGCCGCCGACCGGTACATCGCGCCGGGCTTCGTCGACGTGCACGCGCACTCGGACTTCGCGCTCACGATCAATCGAGGCGCGGAGAGCCAGGTGGGCCAGGGCATCACCACGGAGGTCATCGGCAACTGCGGGTTCTCGGCGTACCCGCGCCTCCCCGAAACCCGCGGCCTCATGCTCGACCCGAAGGGCGTCGACGGGGACTGGTCGACCCCGGCCGAGTACTTCGAGCAGCTCGGCGCGCGGCCGACCGGCACCAACGTGGCGTCGTTGCTCGGGCACAGCACGATCCGCCAGGCGGTCCTCGGCTCCGACGACCGTGCGCCGACGCGGGCGGAGCTGGATCGGATGAAGGCCTTCGTCCGCGAGGCGATGGAGGCCGGCGCCGTCGGCATGTCCACGGGGTTGGACTACCTCCCGGGGGTGCACGCCGACGCGGATGAGCTGGTCGCGCTCGCCGGCGTCGTCGCCGAGTTCAACGGCACGTACGCGAGCCACCTCCGCGGCTACACCGGGACGCTCCTCGCGGCGGTCGACGAGGCGATCGCCATCGGCGAGCGCAGCGGCGCGGCCGTGCAGCTGTCGCACATGGGCGTCTTCGGACGGAAGCAGTGGGGCTCGGCTGCGCGCATCGTCGAGCTGGTCGAGGGCGCGCGCGAGCGGGGCGTCGACGTGACGGCCGACATCATGGCCTATCCCACGGCCGGCGCCTGGTGGGCACCGCGCGCGATCTTCACCGATGCCGCGTATCAGTGGCGGCTGCCGGCGGCCGAGGCCATGCCCGCGCTGCAGGCGCGGCTCAAGGACCCACGCCAGCGCGCCGAGCTGCGCGGCGAGGTCGAACGCCGCCGCCAGGAGCCGAAGAAGGGCTTCCACGAGGAGCTGATGACCTTCGATACGTGGAGCGACATCTATCTGGACGGCGTGGCCGCCGGAAGCCCCCGCGCCGCGTGGACCGGCCGATCGATCGCGGAGCTCGCCGCCGAGCAGGGAGTCGAGCCGGTCGATCTGTATTTCAGCCTCATCGACCAGGAAGGGGCCGGCCTGTCGACCATCCGGATCTCGATCAGCGAGGAGGACTACCGCACCTTCCTCGCCGCGCCGTGGGTGATGTTCGGGACGGATTCGGCTGCCACGTCCCTCGAGCGAAACCGCGAGCCGTTCAACTTCATCATGGCGCACCCGCGTCACTACGCGAACTTCGTCCGCGTCCTGACGCACTTCGTGCGCGACCAGCGGTGGATCCGTCTGGAAGAGGCCGTGCGCAAGATGTCGGCGCTGCCGGCGCTGCGCTTCAATCTCGGCGATCGCGGCCTGATCGCCACGGGTCGAGCCGCGGACCTGGTCGTGTTCGATCTCGCGAAGGTCCAGGAGGGCGCGACCTGGCTGCAGCCGCGCGCGCATCCGAGCGGCCTGGACTACGTGCTCGTCAACGGCCGGATCGAGGTCGGGGACTCCGGGTTCACCGGGGACCTCGCGGGCAAGCCGCTGCTGCGCCGTGCGGCAGCCGGCGTCAGCTGATGAAAGGAGCGTCGCACCAATGAGAGCCACCGACATCGCCACCATCTCCATCGACAAGGACGAGGAACGGCACGCCGTCGAGCTCCACCGCCGATCGATCGTCGTGGACTGCGGCTCCGTCGTGAAGCAGGAGCCCGCGCACTTCGAGCGGGCCAAGCAGGGTGGGGTGACCGCCACGAACCACACCGTCACCCATCCGAACTCGGACGCCGCGACGGCGCTGAAGGACATCGCGTCCTGCCGGCAGTGGATCGCGCGGAACCCGACCGAGGTCGTGCTCGCGACCACGACCGAGGACATCCGCGAGGCGAAAGCCACGAACCGCGAAGGCGTCATCCTCGGTCCGCAGAACACGGATTTCCTCGGCCCGGACCTCAGCCTGCTCGGCGAGTTCGCCGAGCTGGGCGTGCGGATCCTGCAGCTGACGTATCAGAAGCAGAACTGGGTCGGGAGCGGCTGCGGCGAGGCCCGCGACAGCGGCCTCAGCGCGTTCGGGCATCAGCTCGTGTCGGCCATGGACGACCGCGGCATCGTCGTCGATCTCTCGCACTGCGGTCCGGTGACCGGGGCCGACGCGATCAAGGCGTCGCGGAACCCCGTCATCTTCAGTCACGCCCACCCGGCTCGCATCGCACCGCACATCCGCGCGAAGAGCGACGACCTCCTGAAGGCGCTCGCCGCCAAGGGCGGCGTGATCGGCATCACCGCGCTCTCGATGTTCCTCTACGACCCGGCCCACCCGAAGGAGCGCCCGGGCCTCCCCGCATTCGTGCGCCACATCCAGTACCTCATCGACCTCATCGGCATCGACCACGTCGGCATCGGGCTCGACTTCGACGAGACCAACACCGAGGAGAAGTGGGACGCCTGGCGGCGCGAGGTGCCCGAGCTCGACACCGGCTGGTCGTTCGGCGAGCGGCGGATCCGCGACCTGACGAACGCCGCCGACGAGGTGAACATCACGCGGGCGCTCGTGGGTGCCGGCCTGAGCGACGGCGACATCCAGAAGATCCTGGGCCTGAACTTCCTTCGGGTCTTCGATCAGGTCTGGAAGAGCTAGGGAGCCAGAGCGCTCAGCGAAGGATCGGGTCGCGGACCGCGCCGGAATGCGCGGCGCGCGTCGGCAGGAGCGCGGTGCCGAGCGCGGCCAGCTCCTCGGCCAGCGCGCGCAGCTCCGCATCGAGCGGCGCGGGAATGACGGCCGCGTCGGGGAAGCCCGCGTTCGTCGCGTAGACCGAACGCGCCGCCGTCAGCCCGCGGAGGCTCGCGACGAGCGGTCGCAGGCCGGTGTCGGCCGCGAGCGAGTGGGCGTCGCCGTAGCCGGTCACGATGAGCCCGACGACGTGGCCGCGCAGCGCGTCCTGCGGCAGGAGATCGAAGAACGCTTTCAGCTGGCCCGAGTACGTCGCTCGGTACACCGGCGTGCCGACGACGAGCGCGTCGGCGGCGATCGCCTGCTGGATCGCGGCGTCGACGCCGGCGTCCGTGCGCCGCACGAGCAGCGCGTCGGCGGACAGCTGCGCGAGGTCGATGAGCGCGGTCTCGGCACCCAGGTCACCGAGATGCGACAGCGCGCGGGTGACGAGGGCCCGCGAGCGCGACGGCGCGGTCGGGCTGCCGGCGATCCCGACGGCGCGGAGGCTCACGCGACCGCCGCCGCGCCGCGGCGGTAGGCCGCGCCGGGGTGGGTGTCCGGCAGTCGCGCGATGCCGGGTCCGAGCAGCCGCTCGCGATACGTACCGTCGTCGTAGGACGTGCGGTAAAGGCCGCGCCGCTGGAGCTCGGGCACGACGAGCTCGATGAAGTCGCGGAACGTCCGTGGCGTGAGGTGCTGGGTGAGGTTGAACCCGTCGAGCCCGGTCTCCTCCTGCCAGTGCTGGAGCTGGTCCGCGATCTCCGGCGGCGTGCCGCACGCGAAGAACAGCGTGCGGTCACCGAGCCGGCTCATCTGGTCGATCACGTCGCGCGCGGTCCGCGGTGGCCGGCCTTCGGTGAACCGCCGAGCCGAGGACTGGCCGTGGTCGGTGTAGCGGTCCTCGAGGACGTGATCGGGCTCCAGCGACGAGAGGTCGATGCCGCTCGACCCGGCGTAGTGCGCGATGAGCCCGTCGACCGAGAGGTACCGCTGGATCTCGGCACGCTTCGCCTCGGCCTCGGCCGTCGTGCGTCCGACGATCACCTGCAGCGCGGGGAAGAACTTCACGTGCTCGGGGTTTCGCCCGAAGCCGGCGGCGAGGCCCCGGATCTCCCGGATCGTCTCGCGCACGCTCTCCAGGGTCGACCCGCCCATGAAGATCGCCTCGGCGTGGCGGGCGGCGAAGAGCTTCCCCCGGGCCGACGTTCCGGCCTGGTACAGCACCGGCGTCCGCTGCGGTGACGGCTCGGAGAGATGTGGCCCGAGGACCTTGTAGAACTGCCCGTCGTGCGCGATCTCGTGGACCTTCGCCGGGTCGGTGTACGTGCGGCCGGCCACGTCGCGGACGACGGCGTCGTCCTCCCAGCTGGCCTCCCAGAGCTTGTAGCAGACGTCCAGGTACTCGTCGGCCATGTCGTAGCGGAGGTCGTGCTTGACCATCGCCTCGAGGCCGAAGTTTTTCGCGGCGTTGGGCAGGTACGACGTGACGATGTTCCAGCCGATGCGGCCCTTGGTGAGATGGTCGAGCGTGCTCATGCGCCGGGCGTGGGTGAACGGCGGCTCGTAGGTGGCCGAGAACGTCGCGGCGAAGCCAAGGTGCTTCGTGACGACAGCCATGGCCGGGATGACGAGGAACGGGTCGTTGTTCGGGATCTGAACGGCCTCGCGCACGGCCGTGTCACGGCCGCCGTTCTTCGTCTCGTACGTGCCGATCACGTCCGCGATGAACAGCGCGTCGAACAGCCCGTCCTCGAGCAGCCGGGCCAGGCCGGTCCAGTACTCGATGTCGGTGTAGCGATGCCTGGTGTTCTCCGGGTGGGCCCAGAGACCGTGCGTCCCGTGGCCGACGCAGTTCATCTCGAAGGCGTTGAATTGCAGCTGCCGTGTCATGACCTTCTCCTTCGCATCAGGCGCGCTTGTCGAGCGCGCGCACGACCCGGTTTCCGGTGAACTGGAACGCCTGGACGAACAGCACCATGAGCGCGACGGTGAAGACCATGACGTTCGTCTCGTAGCGGTAGTAGCCCCAGCGGATCGCGAAGTCGCCGATCCCGCCGCCGCCGACGAGGCCCGCGACCGTCGAGTAGCCGAGGAACGAGACGGTCACGATCGTCACGCAGTTCGCGAGGCCCGAGCGCGCCTCGACGTAGAGGACCTTGCGCACAAGCTGCCACCGGCTCATGCCCATCGCCTGACCCGCCTCGATGACCCCGCGGCTCACGTCGAGCAGGGCGTTCTCCGCGAGGCGGCCGAAGTACGGCACGGCGTTGACGATCATCGGTACGGTGACCGCGATCGTCCCGAGCGACGTGCCCACGATGAAGCGGGTGATCGGGATCATCGCCACCAGGAGGATGAGGAACGGGAACGAGCGCAGCACGTTCACGGCGGCGTTGAGCGACACGTAGAGCCGTGGCGCGCGTACGAGCGAGCCGGGGCGGGTGAGGAACAGCACCGTTCCGAGGAGCGTCCCGAGGACGACCGCCAGCGGGATCGTGATCACGAGCATCGTGAAGGTCTCGACGAGCGCTTTCACGATCTCCGGGCCGGCGCGCAGCACGTCATCCAATTGCGCTCACCTCCGCGGCGGGCTCGTCCAGCTCGATCTCGGTCCGCTCGAGGAAGCGCGCGATCGCAGAGCGCGGCTGGTAGCGGGGGTCGCACGGATCGAACTCCTCGACGATCCGCCCGTGCTCCATCACCGTGACGACATCGCAGATCGCCTTGATGACGTTCATCTCGTGCGTGACGATCACGATGGTCACGCCGAACCTCGCGCGGACCTCCCGCAGGTGGGCGAGGATCGTCCCGGTGGTCTGCGGGTCCACCGAGGACGTCGGCTCGTCGCAGAGGAGGAGCTTCGGCCGGGTGGCGACGGCCCGCGCGATCGCGACGCGCTGCTTCTGCCCGCCGCTGAGCTTCGCCGGGTAGACGTCCGCGCAGTCGCTCAAGCCGACCGTGGCGAGCCGGTCGAGGACGATCTCGCGCCGCTCGCGCGCACCGACGCCGGCGATCTCCAGCGGCAGCGCGACGTTGTCGAACACCGTGAGGTTGCTGAGGAGGTGGAAGTGCTGAAAGATCATCCCGATCCCGAGCCGGGCGCGGCGGATCTCCGCGTCGGACAGCGTCGTGAGGTCCCGGCCGTCCACGACCACGGCTCCGCGATCCGGGCGCTCGAGCAGGTTGATCGTCCGAAGCAGCGTGGACTTCCCCGCGCCGGACAGGCCGATGATCCCGTGGATCGACCCGGGCTGGACCCGGAGCGAGACATCGTTCACCGCCTGGAGCTGCCCGTTCGGCGTCTCGAACGTCTTGGTGACGTTCCGGAGATGCACGATCGGGGTATCCGCGCGGTCGGCGAGCGGCACCAGGGGGGCTACCACAGGAACGCCACCGCGCCGGGGTCCTTCGCGAAGCGTTTGAGGTAGA
>JAXDLF010000113.1:0-2502 GCA_034666765.1 Chloroflexota bacterium | reverse complement strand
CGTGAATCGTTCCGCCACCTGCCGATCTGCCGGATGACGACGACGATGATCGCGCCCGGCACCTCCGATCCAGCGGCGATCCTGGCCTCGGTCAAGGAGGGCATCTTCGTCAAAGGGATGGGCGGCGGTCAGGTCGACGTCGTGAGCGGGAACTTCGCCTTCGAGATCACCGAGTGCTATCGGATCCGAGACGGGAAGCAGGCCGAGCCGCTCCGCGGCGCGACCCTCGTCGGTCAGGGACCCAAGCTGATGAGCGAGATCGACATGGTGGGAACGGACCTCGGCTACTCGGTCGGGACGTGCGGCAAGGACGGGCAGGGCGCGCCGGTGGCCGATGCGCAGCCGACCCTCCGGATCCCGAGCGTCGTCGTGGGCGGCAAGGTGGCGAAGGCGTGACGGAGAAGCTCGCGAACGAGGCCGTCGTCGATCGCGCGATCGCGTCGATCAAGGCGCTCCGGGTCGACGGTGGCGAGGTCTTCCTCCGCGACGGCCAATCGACCTCGATCGAGGTGCGCGACGGCACGGTGGAGAACGCCATCACCCGCGGGGAGCGCGGGATCGGCGTGCGCGTCCTGCGTGGCGGCCACGTCGGGTTCGCGTACTCGAGCGACCTCTCACCCGGCGGGATCGAGGAGTGCGTCACGTCCGCCCGCGACATCGCGGCCGTGACCGAGCCCGATCCGGACGTGTCGATCGCCACCAGCAAGGTCGAGAGCCCCGATCTCAAGCTGTACGAGCAGGGCATCGACGACCGCTCGGTGCAGGCGCGCGCCGACGTCGCGCTGGCCGTGGAGCGCGCGGCGCGGGCCGTCGACCCCCGGATCAGCGGCTTCCGCAAGACGACCTACAGCGACGGCACGATGACGACGATCCTCGCGACGACCGCGGACGTCCGCGGCACGTATCGCGAGACGTACTTCCGCGTCGGCACCTCCGCGGTCGCGACCGCGGGCGAGGAGCGGCAGATCGGCTACCACGGCGAGGCGAAGCGCCAGTTCGGCGCGGTCGATCCCGACGCCGTCGGCCGGCGCTCCGCCGAGCTCGCGGTCGGCAAGCTGGGCGCGCAGCCGTTCAAGACGCAGACCCTGCCGATCGTGCTCGATCCATACATGGGCATGGCCCTGCTCGGCGCGATCGTGCCGCTGTTCTCGGCCGATTCGGTGATCAAAGGAAAGAGCCTCCTGGCCGGGAAGATCGGCGAGCACATCGCGAGCGATCGGGTGACGATCGTCGACGACGCGCGCACGCCCGGCGCGCTGCGCACGGCGCCGTTCGACGGCGAGGGCGTGGCCACGACCACCCGCACGCTCGTGGACCGGGGCGTGCTGCTCGGCTATCTCTCGTCGCTGAAGACGGCGAAGAAGATGGCCCAGCGGCCGACCGGCAACGCCCGCCGGGGCAGCTATGCGGCGCCGAGCCGCATCGGTGCGGCGAACTTCCACCTGGCGCCCGGCACCACGTCGCCCGACGAGCTGGTGCGGAGTCTCGATCGATCGCTGCGGATCACCTCCCTGCTGAACCTGCACACCATCGATCCGATCTCCGGGGAGTTCTCGCTCGGCGCCACGGGCGACTATCTCGAGAACGGCGAGCGGACGTACGCGGTCCAGGGCATCACGATCGCGGGCAACCTCACGACGCTGCTCTCGTCGATCACCGGCGTCGCCAACGACCTTGCCTTCGGCTCGTCGGGCCTCGGCAGCCCGACGTTCGTGATCTCCGAGCTGTCCATCGGAGGAGCCTGACCGTGCCCTGGCGGGCGCTGCTGCACGGCGACCCGCTGCCGTGGCTCCTCGAGCGGAGCGACCCCGCGGTTCGGGCGAACACCCTGCGAACGCTGCTGGAGCGCGGGCCGCGCGATCCCGAGATGCGCGACGCCCAGGTCCGCGCGATGGGGGCGCCCCCGATCTCGACGATCTTCACGCGCCAGGGACCCGACGGCCGCTGGGCCGGTCCATCGATGTGGAAGCCGAAGTACCTCGCGTCGCACTGGCAGAACCTGTTGCTCGTCGAGTACGGCGTCGACTCGGCCGATCCCCGGGTCCGCCGGGGAGCGCGGAAGATCCTCGAGGATCTGCACACCCGGCCGAACGGCATGGAGTGGGTGCTCGACCGGGACCACGGGGTGTCGTGCGTCACCGGCAGCATCGTGCGGTACGTCGCGCTCGCGGGATACGGCACCGACCCCCGGCTCGAGCCGCTCGTCGAGCGGCTGGTGCGCGATTCGAGGAAGTTCGACGCCGCCTGCTACATCAATGACGAGAGCCCCTGCGCGTGGGGCTACGCCAGGCTCGTCTGGGGGCTCGCCGCGCTCCCGGAGGCCGCGCGGACGCGAGACGTCGAGCGGACCCTGCGGCGCGGGGTCGAGTTCCTGTTCAGCTACAGGGTCGAGCGCGGTGCGTACCCCGCCCCCTACGGGCCGAGCCACCTCTGGCGCCAGTTCTCGTTCCCGCTCTTCTATCAGGCGGACGTGCGGTTCGTGCTCCGCGCGAGCGACGGCGC
>JAXDLF010000112.1:0-3493 GCA_034666765.1 Chloroflexota bacterium | reverse complement strand
TTGGAGAAGAACGAGAAGCAGGCCGCGTCCCCCCACGCGCCGGCCTTGCGCCCGCCGCGCTCGGCGTCCGGCGAGTGGGCGGCGTCCTCGATGAGCATGGGGCCGAGCGCGCTCAGCCGCTCGACCGCCGCGGGGTAGCCGGCGTAGTGCACCGCGCAGATCGCCCTGGTGCGCGGGGTGATGCGCGCGGCGACGTCCTCCGGGTCCACGCCGATGTCGTGCGGGCCGCAGACGTCCGCGAACACCGGCGTCCCGCCGCAGTAGATGACCGCGGCCGCGCTGGCGGCGAACGTGATCGACGGGACGATCACCTCGTCGCCCGGCCCGATGCCCGCACACAGGTAGGCGAGGTGCAGCGCGGCCGTGCCGCTCGACACCGCGATCGCGTGCCCGACGCCGAGGTGCGCCGCGAACTCGCGCTCGAATGCCTCGACCTGCTCGCCGGCGCGCAGCCGCCCCGAGCGCAGCACCGCCGCGACCGCCGCCAGGTCCTCCTCCTCCATCCGGAGGTCGAAGAGGGGGATGCTCACACCTGGTAGGTGCCGGGGCGGTAGCGGTCGAGGTGGCGCGAGAGCCACTCGATCGTCGCCTCCAGGCCCTCGTCGAGCGTGTGGCGCGGCTCCCAGCCGAGCAGCTCGCGGGCGCGCGCGTTGTCGGAGAGCAGGCGCTCGACCTCGCTGGCCGGCGGGCGGTCGCGCTGGGAGTCGTGCCCGACGTCGTAGGGCTTGTCCATCAGCGCGTGGATGCGCGCGGCGAGGTCGCCGATCGAGATCTCCTGGCCGACCCCGAGGTTGATCGTCTGCCCGGCGGCGTCCGGCGCCGAGCCGGCGAGCAGGAAGCCGTCGGCCGTGTCCGGCGCGAAGGTCAGGTCGCGCGTCGGGGTCAGCGCGCCGAGCTGCACCGTCTGGCCCGCGAGGAGCTGGGTGATGATCGTCGGGATCACCGCGCGCGCCGACTGCCGCGGCCCGAACGTGTTGAACGGCCGCAGGACGACGACGGGCAGCTCGAAGGCGGCGTGGAAGCTCTCGGCGATCTTGTCCGCCCCGATCTTCGAGGCCGAGTAGGGCGACTGGCCGACGAGCGGATGCGTCTCCGCGATCGGCACGCTCTGCGCCGTCCCGTAGACCTCGGACGTCGAGGTGTGCACGACGCGCCCGACGCCCGCGGTGCGCGCGGCCTCGAGCACGTTGGTGGTGCCCTCGACGTTGGTGCGCACGTAGGCGAGCGGCGTCACGTAGGAGTACGGGATCGCGATCAGCGCCGCGAGGTGGAAGACCACCTCGACATCGCGCATCGGCTCCACCAGCGTCTCGGGGTCGCGGATGTCACCCGCGAACACCTGCATGTCGCCGCGCAGGTCGGACTCGTCCAGCCAGCCCCAGCTCCCGCCGCTCGTGTAGCGCACGAAGGCGCGGACGTCGGCACCGGCGCGCACGAGCGCCTCGGCCACGTGGCTGCCGATGAACCCGGCGGCGCCGGTCACGAGCACCGAGCGCCCGGTCCAGTCCATGGACGTAACCTACTTCGTGGAGCCCTTGGAAATGCGAGCGCGGGCGCGGTGCCGGGCGATGCGGGCGCGCCGCTTGCGCGAGGCGTGCGCGCGCCGGTGGCCCTTGTGGGTCCTGCGCGTGGCCGTGCGCGCGGCCCCGGCGGCGGTGATGCCGCCGAAGGTGGTGGTGTAGGTCGCGCCGGCGCCGTCCGTCGAGCGCGGGTTGCCCACGACGACGCCGAAGCCGATCTCCTTGAACTGCGGCCGCAGGATGTTCTCGCGGTGGCCCTGGCTGTGCATCCAGGCGGAGACGATCTCCTTCGGCGTGGCCAGCGCGCCGGTGCCCCAGGCGAGGTTCTCGCCGACGGTCCACACGCCGATGTTCGGGATGTAGCCGGCGGCGCGGATGCGGTCGACCGGGTCCGTGCCGTCCTTGCCGACGTGGTCGAAGTACTGCTGGGCCACCATCTCCTGCGAGTGCGCGGCGGCCGCGGAGGCCAGCTCGGCGTTCTCCTTGAGCGGCGGGAGGCCCTGGTCGGCGCGCTCGCCGTTGAGCAGGCAGAGCGTCGCGGTGACGACGGCGTCGAGGTTGTCCGCGGCGGGTGCCAGATCGGTGTTCTCGCACGTCGCGCCGGCCCCGACGCCCTGCTGGGTGTTCGACTGGCCGTGGACGCGGGTGCTCGGGAGGAGCTTCGTGCCGCCGGGCCCGCCGGTCGCGGCGTCGCCGATGCCGCCACCGGTCACGCCGACGTTGACGGTGCCGCCGCCGCTGGTGTGCGGCTTGACGCGCTGCTGGCTATCCGGCGCGGGAGACGCCGCGTCGCCGCAGCCGGCGATCAGGGCGGCGGTGAGGAGCAGCACGATGGGGCGCAGATGGCGGCTCATGCACTGCGTTCATCGGCTTTCCGGGGGCCGCGCTTGACCCCTGCGGGTGGGGCGCCGACCCTAGATCTCGGAGGCCAGCGCCAGCCAGGTGGCGGCGCCGAGCTCGTCGAAGGCGTCGATGATCGCCGGGTCGAACTGGGTTCCGGCGTTGCGGCGGAGCTCCTCGGCCGCGTCGTCGACCGACATGCCCTCCTTGTAGGGGCGCTCGTGCACGAGGATGTCGAAGACGTCGGCCACGGCCACGAGCCGGCCCGCGAGCGGGATCTCCTCGCCGGCGAGGCCGTCCGGGTAGCCGCTGCCGTCCCAGCGCTCGTGGTGGGAGCGGCAGATCCGCTCCGCGACGCGGAAGAGCGGCGACGACGACTCCTCGAGGATGCGCGCGCCGAGGGCGGCGTGCGTCTTGACGACCTCGTACTCCTCCTCCGTGAGCCGCTCGGGCTTGAGCAGGATGGTGTCCGGGATCGCGATCTTGCCGAGATCGTGCAGCGGTCCGGCGGTGCGGATGAGGTCGACCTCGCCGTCGTCGAGCCCGACCTTGCGGCCCAGCCGCGCGGCCATCGCGCCGACGCGCTGCGTGTGCTCCCACGTGTTGTCGTCGCGGTACTCGGCCACCTGGGCGAGCCGGATGAGCGCGTCCTGCTGGGCCTCCAGCGCCGACCGGTGCGAGGCCACGGCGTCCGACGCGAGCACGGACTCGAGGTCGCGGACACGGGCGCGGAGGCGGTGGCGCTCGAGCAGCAGCGCCAGCCGGTCGAGGACGACCTCGTCGCCGGTCAGCCCGGCGGGCAGGCCCGGCAGGTCGTCGAGCGAGACGATCGGCGGCCCCAGCCCGATGCCGAGCGGATCCAGCCGCTGGCCCAGCTCCGCCCCGAAGCCCGGCAGCGCGAGGATCGCGTCGGGCTGCGCGGTGGTCGCCCGCGCGATCGCCTCCTCGGTGTCGGTCGCCAGCTCCACGGCGGCCACCCCGCGCTCGGCCAGGGTGGACCGCAGCCGCGCCGCGGTGGTCGCGTCGTGCCCGGCAACCAGGATCCAGGCGCCACGCAGCACCGTGGACCGGTCCGATGGTCCAGCGTGTACGTCGGAGTCGTCGGCGTCTGCCATGCTGGGCATGATGCCGGA
>JAXDLF010000111.1:0-3139 GCA_034666765.1 Chloroflexota bacterium | reverse complement strand
GGCATGGCCACGAGCTTCGAGCAGGCGCGCAGGATCGCCGCCGAGATCGGTTACCCCGTGCTGGTGCGGCCGTCCTACGTGCTGGGTGGGCGCGGCATGGAGATCGTCTACGACGACGAGACGCTGGAGGGCTACATCACCCGCGCCACCCAGCTCTCGCCCGAACATCCGGTGCTCGTCGACAGGTTCCTCGAGGACGCTATCGAAATCGACGTCGACGCGCTGTACGACGGTGAAGAGCTCTACCTCGGCGGCGTGATGGAGCACATCGAAGAAGCCGGGATCCACTCCGGCGACTCCTCCTGCGCGCTGCCGCCCATCACGCTCGGGCACACCGACCTGGAGGCCGTCCGCCGCTCCACCGAGGCGATCGCGCGCGGGGTGGGCGTACGCGGGCTCCAGAACGTCCAGTACGCGCTCAAGGACGACGTCCTGTACGTCCTGGAGGCCAACCCGCGCGCGTCGCGGACGGTGCCGTTCGTGTCCAAGGCGACCGCGGTGCCGCTGGCCAAGGCCGCCGCGTTGATCATGACCGGCTCGACGATCAAGGACCTGCGCGAGAGCGGCGTCCTGCCGGCCGACGGCGACGGCGGGCGGCTGCCGGCGGACTCGCCGGTCGCGGTGAAGGAAGCGGTATTGCCCTTCCACCGCTTCCGCACCCCCGAAGGCCACGGCGTCGACTCGCTGCTGGGCCCGGAGATGAAGTCCACCGGCGAGGTGATGGGCGTCGACGTCGACTTCGGCAAGGCGTTCGCCAAGTCGCAGAGCGCGGCCTACGGTTCGCTGCCGACTTCCGGGCGCGTCTTCGTCTCGGTGGCCAACCGGGACAAGCGCTCGCTGGTGTTCCCGGTGAAGCGGCTGGCGGACCTCGGGTTCGAGATCCTCGCCACGTCCGGCACCGCGGAAGTGCTGCGGCGCAACGGGGTCGCGTGCACCGTGGTGCGCAAGCACTACGAGGGGTCGACCGACGCCGAGCCGAACATCGTGGACGTCATCCTCAACGGCGACGTCGACATGGTGATCAACACCCCGTACGGGAACAGCGGTCCGCGCGTCGACGGCTACGAAATCCGCACCGCCGCGGTGTCGCGCGACATCCCTTGCGTGACGACCGTGCAGGGTGCCGCGGCGGCCGTGCACGGCATCGAGGCGCTCATCCGGGGCGACATCGGGGTCAAGTCCCTGCAGGAGCTGCAGGCGGCGCTGAAGGCGAAGTCGTGAGCGCGCGGGAGCGGTTCGGGGCGCGGCTGGCGAAGGCCGTCGCGGACCGGGGCCCGCTGTGCGCCGGGATCGACCCCCACCCTGGCCTGATCGAGGCCTGGGGGCTCCCGGTGGACGCTTCGGGCCTGGAACGGTTCGCGCTGTCCGCTACCGAGGTCCTGGCGGCGCGCACGGCGATCGTGAAGCCGCAGTCGGCGTTCTTCGAAAGTTTCGGAGCGGCCGGCGTCCGGGTGCTGGAACGGGTCGTCACTACCGCGCGCGAAGCCGGCGCGCTGGTGCTGCTGGACGTCAAGCGCGGCGACATCGGTTCCACGATGGCGGCGTACACGGCCGCGTACGTGGCCGAGGGCGCGGCGATCGCGGCCGACGCGATCACCGTTTCGCCGTACCTCGGGTTCGGCTCTTTGGCCCAATGCGCCGAAACGGCGGTCGCCGCGGGGAACGGCATCTTCGTGCTTGCGCGGACTTCCAACCCCGAAGCGGCCGCGGTGCAGAACGCGAAGCTGCCCGACGGGCGCACGGTGGCGCAGGCGATCGTCGACGAAGCGGCGGCGTTCAACGACGGAGCCGGACCGCTCGGCGATGTGGGTGTCGTCGTCGGCGCCACCGTTCCGCCCGGGGAACTGGATCTTTCCCGGCTGAACGGACCGGTGCTGGCGCCCGGTTTCGGCGCCCAGGGAGCCACTGCGGCCGATTTGCGGGCACTTTTCGGTGTTTCCCTGCCAGGAGTGCTGCCCGCGTCGTCCCGCGACATCCTGAAGCACGGTCCGGAGCAAGCGGCTTTGCGCCAAGCGGTCGAACGGGTCGCCGAAGTGCTGGCCGACCCGCAGGAAAACGACCAATAGCAGGACCCGGAATCGGTCCCCACCAGCCACCCCCGCATTGTGGCCGGTGCTCACGGGTGGGTACCGTCGCGTCACCCACCCAGATTTGAGAACTACCGGAGGAAAACGTGGCACTTCCCCAGCTGACAGAGGAACAGCGCGCTGCGGCGCTGGAGAAGGCCGCCGCCGCTCGCCGCATCCGTGCTGAGCTGAAGGAGCGGCTGAAGCGGGGCGGTACCACTCTGGTCGACGTGCTGAAGCAGGCCGAGGAGAACGAAGTCCTCGGCAAGATGAAGGTTTCGGCTCTGCTCGAGGCCCTTCCGGGCGTCGGCAAGGTCCGCGCGCAGCAGACCATGGAACGACTGGAGATCGCCCCCAGCCGTCGTCTCCGCGGCCTCGGCGACCGGCAGCGCAAGGCGCTGCTGGCCGAGTTCAGCGGCGAGTGAACGGCGCCGGTCGTGACTACCCGGTGAGCCGGGGCGCCGACCGCGGCAGTGAGCCGGTGGCGGGGGACATCCCCCGGCACCGGCTCACCGTCGTATCGGGGCCTTCGGGGGTCGGGAAGTCGAGCGTGGTGGGCGAGCTGCGGAAGCTGGAGCCCGACATCTACTTCAGCGTCTCGGTCACCACGCGCAAGCCCCGCCCCGGCGAGATCGAGGGCGCGCACTACCACTTCGTCGACCGCGCCGAGTTCGACGCGATGGTCGCCGACGGCCGGCTCCTGGAGTGGGCCGAGTTCACCGGCAACTGCTACGGCACCCCGCGCGAACCGGTCGAGAAGGCCCTCGCCGAAGGGCGCCCGGCGATCCTGGAGATCGAGCTGCAGGGCGCCCGCCAGGTCCGCGCGGCGATGCCGGAGGCTCGGCTGGTGATGCTGATGCCGCCGTCGTGGGAGGAACTGGTCGGCAGGCTCACCGGGCGCGGCACCGAAAACGAGGCCGCCGTGCAGGCCCGGCTGGCCGAAGCGGAGCGCGAGCTGGCGGCGGCGGGGGAGTTCGACCACCGCCTCGTCAACGCCGACGTGCGGGAGGCCGCCGGGCACTTGCTAAACTTGATTACAGCTGATCAGTTTTCCGACGAAGCGGAGCACCACG
>JAXDLF010000110.1:0-8196 GCA_034666765.1 Chloroflexota bacterium | reverse complement strand
CCAGTGGGTGTCCGTCGGCCGGCGGCCGATGACGTCGCCGCCGGACAGGCCCAGGGTCGCCTTCTTGAAGCGGGCGAGCAACGGGCCGGCGAACAGCAGCGAGGTCCGGACCTCGCGCGAGAGCTTCGGATCGATCGAGGTCTGGTTGACGTTCGCGGTGCAGATCTTCACCGAGTGGTCGTCGAGCCACTCCACCGTCGCGCCGAGCGTGCCGACGATCTCGAGCATCCCCTTGACGTCTCGGATCCGTGGCAAGTTCCGGAGGATGACGGGCTCACTCGTGAGCAGGCTCGCCGCGATCAGCGGCAGGGCCGAGTTCTTGTTGCCCTTGGCCGTGATCTCGCCGCGCAGCGCGGTGCCGCCTTCGACGATGAAGCGCGCCATCGCCGCGTAGCCTAGTCGCATGCCGCGATACGACGCCGTCGGTTTCGACCTGCTCACGGCGCTCCTGGACACGCTGCCCCTCTGGCGCTCGGCCGCGGGTGATCACGAGCTCGGCACGAAATGGCACGCCGTGAATCAGCGGTTGCTCCGTGGCAAGCCGTATCGCGCGTTCGACGAGCTCGTGCACGAGAGCGCGAAGGAGGTCGGGCTCGATCGCGCGCAGGCGACGACGCTCTTGTCGCGCTGGGGCGAGTCCGAGCCCTGGCCCGATACGCGCCGGGCCCTCGTGAGCCTGGGCGACACGCCCCGCTTCATCGTCACCAACTGCTCGCGGAAGCTCGGCGAGCGCGCCGCGAAGCAGGCGGGCGAGTTCGCGTTCGTCATGACCGCGGAGCAGGCCGGCGCGTACAAGCCCGATCCCCGGCCGTACCGCGCGGCGCTGGAGGCCATCGGCGTCGAGGCGAAGCGGGTCCTGTTCGTCGCCGGCTCGGCGCACGACGTGGGTGGCGCGCGCCACGCCGGGATGGACGTGTACTGGGCCAACCGGCACGGAGCGCCGCCCCCCGATGGCGCCGCGCCCCTGGTCCACGCCACCGACCTCGGCCGGCTGGCCGCGCTGCTCGATGGCTGAGCCGACACAGCTCACGCTCTCGCTGTCGATCGGGCGCCCGGTCCGCGGCGCCAACGCCCTCGTCACGCGCGACGACGGCAACACCGTCCTGCCCACGACCGACGCGGACTGGGACGACTGGGTCTCGGCCGGCGCGATCCGGAACTGGGCCCGCAACGACGGCCTGCTCGACTGGCTCGACCGCTACGGCGGCGAGCGGGGCATCGCGCGCGACGATCAGCGGGCGGCGTACGACGAGCGCTTCGACTTCCAGCGGTTCCTCGCCCGGCAGGGCACGCGCTTCGAGGAGGCGGTGCTCGCGGACCTCGAGCGCCGGGTCGGGCTCACGCGCATCGGCGTCGATCCGGACGGCGCGCGCTCGCTGGCCGCGGCGCACGCGACCGTGGCGGCCATGGAGCGCGGCGAACGGGTGATCGCGCAGGGCCTGCTGCGCGATCCGCAGACCAAGACGTACGGCAGGATCGATCTGCTCGTCCGATGCGACGTGCTCGCGACCCTCTGCGGCGACGCGCTGGGCGAGAACGACGACCCGAACGTCCCCGCACCGGCGCTGCACGGGGCGGCCTGGCATTACCGGGTGATCGACGTGAAATTCTCGACCCTGGATCTGCTGAAGGACGGTGCGCTCTCGACGGCGAGCGACCTCTCCACGAGCGCGCAGGTCTGGACGTACAACCAGATGCTCGCGCGGGTGCAGGGCTACGCGGCGCCCTTCGCGTACCTGCTCGGGCGCGGCTGGCGGCAGGGCAACAGCGGTCGCGGCGACACCTGCTGGGAGAAGCTCGCCCGGATCGCGGCCGAGACCTACGTGCGCTCGCGCGAGGCCCCGCTGGCCGACGTCGTGGCCGAGGGCCGGGCCTGGGTGCGCCGGGTGCGCCGGGAGGGCGCCTCGTGGAACGTCCTGCCGGTGCCGGCGATCCCGGAGCTCTGGCCGAACATGAAGAACGAGAGCGACCATCCGTGGCACGCCGCGAAGAAGGAGCTCGCCGAGGAGCTGCGCGAGCTCACGCTCCTCTGGCGGGTGAGCGCGGCGATGCGCGATCGCGCGCACGACCGCGGCGTCACGCGGTGGGACGATCCGCGGATCTCCGCGGACTGGCTCGGGATCGCCGGCGAGGCCTATCCGGCGATGTTCGACGCGCTGATCGCGGTGAACCGCGAGACCGGACCGGGCGTCCGGCCGGCCCATATCGGCGCCGACGAGGGCCGGTGGCGCGAGCGGGCACCGGTCGAGCTCTACGTGGACTTCGAGACGGTGAACGACCTCAACGACGACTTCTCGTCGTTCCCGCGCAAGGGCGGCCAGTCGCTCATCTTCCAGATCGGCTGCGGCACGTACGCCGGCGGAGCCTGGCGGTTCGCGCAGTTCACGGCGCGATCGCTCACGCCCGAGGCCGAGGCCGACATGATCGACTCCTGGATCGCGCACGTCGCCGAGCTCGCCCGCGGCTCCGGGCTCGCCGGGGCGGCCGACGCGCGGGTATTCCATTGGTCGGCCGCGGAGACGGTCTTCATGGAGGGCGCGTACAACTCGGCCCGGGCCCGGCATCCGGAGCGCGGCTGGCCGCTCCTCGGCTGGTACGACCTGCTCGAGCGGATCGTGCACGCGGAGCCGGTGGTCGTTCGCGGCGCGCGAGGCTTCGGGCTCAAGGCGGTGGCGCGGGCGATGAAGTCACACGGCCTGATCGCGACCGAGTGGGGCGACGGTCTGGCCGACGGCACCGGCGCGATGGCGGGCGCCTGGGCGGCCGCGGGTCTCGCGGCGAAGGACGGCGGCGAGCTCGCCGCCGTCGAGCTGATGCACGAGGTCGCTCGCTACAACGAGATCGACTGCCGGGTCATGGCCGAGGTGCTCGACCACCTGCGGCGGGAGCACTGACCGCTAGACCTTCCCCAGCGCCTGGTCGATGTCGGCGACGATGTCGTACGGATCCTCGATGCCGACCGATACGCGAACGGTGCCGTCGGTGATGCCCATCCGGATCCGCTCGGCCGGATCGATGCGCCGATGCGATGCCGTCGCGGGGTGCAGGACCTCGGTGAACAGGTCGCCGACCGTGGTCGCGGACGCCGCGAGTGCGAGCGCGTCGAGGAACCGATAGGCCGCCTCGCGGGTGTCGTCGGCGAGGGCGAACGTCACGACTCCCCCGCCGCGGTCGCCGTACTGGTCGCACGCGAGCTGGTGCTGGGCGTGGGACGAGAGGCCGGGATAGAGGACCCGCGCGACCTTCGGATGGCCGGCGAGGTGCGTGGCCAGCGCGAGCGCCCCGGCACACTGCCGGGTCACGCGGAGGTCGAGGGTGCGCATGCCGCGGATCGCGAGCCACGCCTCGTGTGGCGGCAGGTAGGCCCCGTCGCTCATGACCCGCTCGCGGAGCCTCGCGATCTCGGCCTTGCGGCCGCCGACGCTGCCGCCCATGACGTCGCCGTGCCCGTTGATGTACTTGGTGAGTGAGTGCAGCACGAGGTCGGCGCCGAGGCCGGCGGGCCGGTACAAAACCGGCGTGGCGAAGGTCGCGTCGACGCAGAGCCTGGCGCCCGCGGCGTGAGCCCGGTCCGCCAGGGCGCCGATGTCGGCGACACGGAGCAACGGGTTGGAGATCGCCTCGACGTACAGGAGCGCCGTCGCGCGCTCCGCGAGCGCGCGATCGACGGCGGGGAGATCGGTCGGGTCGACGAACGCGACGTCGGCCCGCCGCTCGACGGTGAAGCGCTGGAGCATCGCGCGCGTCGCGCCGTACGTGTCCTCCTGCGCGACGATCCGCCCGCCGCCGGCGAGGACGACGTCGAACAGCGCGCCGATCGCGGCCATCCCCGAAACGAAGCACACGGCGTCCTCGACGTCGTCGAGGTCCGCGAGGGCCGCTTCGAGCGCGGCCGTGGTTGGGGTGCCGTACCGGCCGTAGACCCAGCCCGGCCGTTCGTTCGCGAAGATCGCGTCCTGCTCGGCCATCGAGCCGTAGTCGAACGCCACGCTCTGGATGAGCGGGGGGACGAGCGGCGTCCCGGCGCCGGACGGCAGAACGCGGGCCGTTCGCACGACCCGCGTTCCAATTCGCTGTGACGACTCACCCACGAGGGGTGAGTATCAGGCTCCGATGCGCTCCTCGGCCCGGACCTCTGGCTCGGGGTGCGTGTCACCCTCCTCGAGCTGCTTGGCCCGCTCGACGAGCGACGCGACCTTCTGGCCGCCCCGGCGCCCGATCCGCTCGAAATGGCCGACGCCGTACTTCTCGCTGACGGCCTTGCCACCCTTGCGCCCGATCTTCCCGAAGAACTCGGGCCCGTAGCGCTCGGCGGTGCTCGAGCCGCCCTTTTTGCCGATCTTCTCGTAGAACTCGGCGCCGTACTTTTCGGAGACGAGCTTGCCGCCCATCCGGCCGGCTTCGGCAACGGTCATCCCGCCACCAGGCTTCTTGCCCTGCGTTGCCATCGGCCTTGCTCCTTTCGCTAGCGACCGACAGAGGGGCAGGTGCTGTGCCCAAAGTCACCGCCAACGGCTCTGAACCACAACGGCTGCGTAACAACGTCGTAACCAGGATTGGTCGCGCCTACCGCAGCGGCTGGACCTCGAGGTCCAGCGGCTCCTCGCGCACGAACCGGAGGACGACGAACGCCGCCAGCCCGGCGACGACGAAACAGAAGACCCCGAGCAGCCAGAACCCCGGACCGTCCACGAGCAGGCCTCCGACCGACGCGCCGACCACGATCGCGAGGCTCTGCACCGAGGCGGACAGGGCGAGCATCGTGCCGCGCGCCTCGGGGACCTGCTCGGTCATGAGCACGTTGTTCGTCGCGAAGCGCGCGCCGATGACGGCGGAGAGCACGAGGTTCAGCGCCGCGGTCGCGAGGAGCGGCAGCGGGAGGTTCGTCTGCAGGAGCAGCAGGAATCCGGTGATGAGGATCGCGCCGGCCACGATGCGGCGGTGCCCGATCCGGTCCCCCAGCCGGCCGCCGATCTGGCTGCCCACGAGGACGCCGAGCCCCTGGGTGAGTGCGACCGTGGACGCGAGGCCTTCGCTCAGCGAGAAGGTGCGCTGGAAGTACACGACCAGGTAGGTCGCCCAGGTGAACCAGAAGAGCGCGCCGAGCATGCTCGACACGATCGCGGCGACCGCGGAACGATCGCGGAGGATGAGCGCGTAGAGCGCGCGGACCCGCGACTCGCGGTTGGTGCCGTGCAGGTTCGGCATGCGCAGGAACAGGACCCCGGCGGCGACGACCGCCAGGACGCCGACGATCGCGACGGAGACGCGCCAGCTCGTGGCCTCGGCCACGATTCCGGCGATCGGCACGCCGACCACGCTCGCCATCGTGTTCAGCCCGATGACCGTCGCGACGGCCCTCCCCCGCTCGCGGAACGGGTAGATGTCCGCGACGGTCGCGTTGACGTTGGGAAAGAGCACGGCCGCGCCGACGCCCGACGCGATCCGGGCGGCGACGATGAGGGCGAAGCTCGGCGCGACGGCCGCCGCGATCGTCGAGACGCCCATGATCAGCGGACCGACGACGAGGAACGGTTTCCGGCCGATCCGGTCCGAGTACGGGCCGGCGAGGAGGGCGACGGCGATGCCCGGCGCGCCGTACGCCGCGACCACGAGGCCCGCGGTCCCGGTGGTGATCCCGAACTCGCGGGCCATCTGCTCGAGCACCGGGCTCATGACCAGCCCGTTGTAGACCGCGGAGAACGCGAGGAAGCCGAGCACCAGGAGCAATGCGCGGCGCTCGGCCGGGCTCAATCCAGACTGCGGCCGGCGAAGGCGTGCAGGAAGCGCCCGAACGCGCGGATGTGATCGACGTAATCCACGATGGCGATGTTCTCGTTCGGCGCGTGGTTCGCCGACCCGGCGTTCCCCGACCCGAAGCCGACCGCGGGGATCCCGAGCTGGTCGCAGACCTGGGCCATCGGCCCCGAGCCGGCCATCAGCGGGTAGACCACCGGCTCGGTCCCGTATGCGGAACGGCTCGCGGCCACGGCGGCCTTCGCGACGTCCGTGTCCGCCGGCCACCGCGACGGCCGCTCCCCGTGATGCGGCGTGATCCGCACGTCGGTGAAGCCGCGCCGGTCGAGGTGCGCGCGCAGCAGCTCGCGCACGAGCTCGGGCGTCAGGTCCGGGACGAGCCGGAAGTCGACCTTCGCGCCGGCCGTCGCCGGCAGCACGGTCTTGCTGCCCTCGCCCTGGTAGCCCGACTCCAGACCGCAGATGGTGCACGTCGGCTCGAGGAAGTAGCGCTGCTTCAGGGCCGTCCCGGAGAGGTCGCCGACGAAGCCCTCGATGCCGTGGATGCGTTTCCAGCCGGGCTCGTCGAACGGGAGGCGCTCGAGGACCGCGACGTCGGCGGCGCTGGGCGTGCGCACGTGATCCATCAGGCCGTCGACGGTGATCACGTCGCGCTCGTCCTTCAGTGAGGCGAGGGCCCAGACCAGCCGCCACGCGGCGTTCGGCACGATCCCACCGACGGACGAGTGCGCGTCCAGCTTCGTCCCGCGGACCGAGAGGTCGACGTAGCAGATCCCCTTGAGTCCGAGGCTCACCGTGGGCCGGCCGGCGGCGTCCTTGTACCCGGCCTCCCAGACGCAGCCGTCCGCGCGCAGGCGGTCGGCGTACGTGCGCGCGAACTCGGCCAGGTGCTCCGAGCCGATCTCCTCCTCGCCCTCGAAGAGGATGCGCACGGTGAGCGGCAACGGACCGACGGTGGCGGTGTACGCCTCGATCGCCTGGAGCCGGGCCATCAGGTTGCCCTTGTTGTCGGAGGTCCCGCGGCCGAAGAGGAAGCCGTCGCGCGCCGTCGGCTCGAACGGCGGGGTCGTCCACTCGTCGAGCGGATCGGGTGGCTGCACGTCGTAGTGGTCGTAGATCAAGAGGGTCCGCGGCCCGCTGCCCTGCTGGCCGACGATCGTCGGCGGCCCGCCGGCGACGCGCTCGGCGGTCGCGGCGAAGCCGGCGCGCCTCGCCCGGTCGAGGACGGCTCGCGCGGTCTCGTCGATCGCCGAACGCTGGGCCGACACGGTGGGCAGCCGCACGAGCGCGCAGAGCTCGTCGACGTACTCCTGTTGCCGGGCGCGGATGTGCGCGTCGAAGGCGGCGAACGCATCCGGCACGGCCGGACCATAGCCCTAATCGGGAACGGTCGTGAGTCGCGTCTTGCTCTTACCGAGCTCGCAGCGCGGGGAGTACGGGGTGACCTCGATCCAGCGCTGCTGGCAGAGGTAGCGAACGATGCCGTCGGCGTCCTCGAGCGTCTCGCGCTTGTAGACCTTGGCCCGCGGGATCATGAAGACGCAGTCGCCGCAGTTCTCCGGAAGCGCGGGACGGGGCCGGCTGGCCCGGCGGAGCGCGACGAGGGCGAACAGCAGCGCCGCGGTGGCGACGAGCGCCAGGATCGCCGCGAGGATGACGATGCCCATATCCGTTCGGCCCCTTCGTCCGTATCCACCGTATCAGGAGGTCCATCGTGAGGAAGTCACTCGTCAGCCTGTTTGTGATCGCGTCCGCACTCGGTGCCTGCGGTGGCGCGGGCTCCGGTGGCGCGGCCGCGCCCGTGACATCGAGCCCGCCGTCGGCCGCGCCGATCGTCGCGGGCACCCAAGAGCCCAAGCCGTACCCCGGGGGGAAGACCGCGGACCCGAACGCGTCGCCGGACTACTACGGCTACTAGACCGGGCCGCTAGGTCAGCGCGACCTCGGCGCCCCGCTCGAGCCTGGCGGGGCGCTTCGCGTTGGTGTAGTCGAGGGCGATGAGCGAGCCGGTGAGGATCACGATGCCGGCCAGCTGCCAGGCGCTGACCGATTGCGGCGGGGTCACGAAGAACAGGTTCACCAGGATCCCGGTGATCGGGAACGCGAGCTCCGCGAGCGTGGCGAGCGACGCCGGCGTGCTCGCGAGGCCGCGGTAGTAGAGCAGCATCGGGAACAGGCCCGGGATCAGCGCGATCGCGACGTACAGCGGCGCGTCGCCGAGCCGGTAGTTCGCGAAGGCCGACGGGCCGCCGATGATGAGCAGGACGAGCACCAGGGCCGGCAGCGCGGTGGTGAAGCGCAAAGCGGTGAGGGTCGTGAACCGCACCGACGACAGGGCGTAGCGGCCGAACACCGTGCCGGCGCCCCAGAGGGCCGCGGCGGCGACGGCGAAGAGGCCGGCGGTCACGTGGAAGTCCTCCCACGCGGCGCGCGGATCGA
>JAXDLF010000109.1:0-3958 GCA_034666765.1 Chloroflexota bacterium | reverse complement strand
CCATCGTGGCCGTCAGCGGCAACCACGACACGATGCCGTTGATGAAGCGGCTCGCCGGCCGGGGTGTGACGGTGCTGCGCAACGACGGCGTCCTCGACCGGGACGGCCGGCTCGTGCGGGGACCGGTCATCTCGGTGGCGGGGATGACGGTCGCCGGCTTCTCGGACCCGCTGGAGGCGCCATCCGCGACGTTCGGCATGCACCCCCTGGAGCTCCAGGGCAAGGGCTTCAAGACGGCCGGCGAACGGCTCGTGGAATGGTTCGACGCGCTCCGGCCGCGACCGCAGATCGTGCTCATCCACCAGCACGGGCTCGGTCACGCGGTGCTCGAGCACGTCGCCGCGCAGCCCGACCGGCGACCCGTCGTGATCCTGACGGGCCACGACCATCTTCAGCACATGGAACGGATCGGCCAGAGCCTGCTCGTCGACGGCGGCACGCTCGGCGCCGGCGGGCTCTTCGCCGTCGGCGAGGCGCCGGCCGGCTTCATCGACCTGCGCCTCGACGGGTCGTTCGTCCCGATCTCGGCCGACATGGTGCAGATCGAGCCGGTGTCCGGTGACGGCTCGGCCCGGCGGGTGGTCTTCGATCCGCGCGACACCCGCCCGCGCGCGCGGTGGGATCCGGTACCGCAGGCAGCCGAGCCACGGCCCGCGACCGAGGGCGACGCGGCCGCGCCGGCGAACGATCGCCTCGACCAGGTCCTGTCAGGCCACGACTAGCGCGCTACCAGTCGAGCGGCTCGCCTGAGGCGAACCGCCGCAGCACGTTGCCGGTGATGCGGGCGACGTTGTTGTCGTAGCCGTTGTGCGAGAGGCTGCCCGTCCACGCGATCGATCCGGTCGAGAAGACGGCTCCGCCGCCGGCGTGGCAGAAGTAGACGAGGTCCGACCGCACGTCGGGATCCTCGCTGCCGCGCAGTCCGGGCGGCGTCTCGAAGATCTCCTCCGAGCAGTGGTTGTAGTTGTCGGAGAGCGGCGTCGAGGTCGCGACCAGCAGTGCGTCGGGCGGCGTGCCCAGCGCGAGGTCGTAGCGGTCGACCTCGGCTCCCGCCGCGCCGCCGCCGACGATGCCGAAGTCGCCGATCACCTCGTCGTCGCCGACGCCCTCGAAGATGAAGGCCGCGCGCGCGTCGAAGCTGTCGGGCATGCGCAGGTACGGCGACGAGCGGTCGAAGCCCTGCGCGGTGAACCCGACTCCGAACAGCCGCTGCGGCGGGCGCCCCTTGTTGCGCCACAGCGCGCCGAGCTCGCCGTTGGTCGCGAGGTAGTACTCGCCGGCCGGCGCCTGGTGCGGTCGGGTGCCGGACTCGGATCGCCGGATCTCCATCACGTGCGGCTTCTCGGGGTGGTACGAGACGATCCAGTAGAAGCCGTTGCCACCGAGGTACATCACCCGGCCGCCGCCTGCGACGTAGGCCTCCATCGCGTCCAGCTCGGGCAGTGACACGTACTCGGGGTGGCTGCCGGTGAGCACCACCCGATAGGGCGCGAGCAGCTCCACGCCCTCGCGATCCAGGTCCTCGTCGGTGATGACGTCGAACGCGACCTGCTCGGCGTGGAGCCAGTCGACGATGCACAGGTCGGCCGGGAACTGCCAGAACGAGTTCACCCCCATCCAGGCGCGGTAGCGCGGATCGAGCGTGACGATGGGCCGTCGCCGCGACGAGTAGACGACGCCCGAGCCGTCCGAGTGCACCTCGTAGTTCGACCCGCCGAAGTCGTAGTGGCGCTGCAGCTCGAGGTCGTGACGCGACACCACGGGCGTGTGCCCGATCAGCAGCTCGGTGCCGGCCGTGTCGAACTGCAGCCGGTCGTTCGCGTACGCGAGGTACGAGCCCGTCGGCAGCAGCAGGGCGACCGCGTTGCGCTTGCTGCCGGGACCGGGCCGGACCACTAAGGGGAGGTGGCTCTCGGTCTCGCCGGCGCGAAGGCGGACCGCGTTTTTCCCGCTCTCGAGTTCGTGGGGCTGGTCGACGTCGAACGCCTCCGGCCACCGCGCGTCGTCGAGGTCGTCGTCGTGGAAATGGATCGCGCCGTACTCGTTCGGAGCGTGCCGGAAGTTCGGCTCGCGGCCTGTCCAGTTGTGGCCCGTCACCGCCCGCGTCGGACTGTTGACGCACACGCCGTGGAAGCCGTTGCCGGAGACGTCGACGACGGCGTCGAGCAGCGACCCGTCGCCGCGTTCGGACCGCGCGAAGTCCCACGCCGCGAGGGGCATCGCATCCGCCGCCGGCGCCGCCGTCGGGAACACCAGCACGTTGCCGATCTTGCCGTTGTAGTGGCCGACCCCCTCGGGGACTCCGACGTTCCCCGACGAGCCGGCGCCGATGCGGAAGGGCACCGCCGCGATCGCCGGCGGGAAGGGGACGCGGAACCGTTTCGCATCGCCACGGGCATGTGACGCGCCGGGCAGGCGGTGCGCATTGACCGACTCGGTGGTGGGATCGAGGCGCAGGGTCGAGTCGCCCGTGGCCGCATCGAAGGTCGCGACGACGCGATACCAGGAACGCGCCTCGATCTGCGGATCGGCGGCGAAGCTCGCGCGGGCACCCTCGCCGTCGCCGAACACCAGCGCCAGCCTGCCATCCTCGAGGGCGACGGCGTAGCCGGCGTGCCGGCTGTCGTCCCAGGCCCCGAGCAGGTACTGCAGCGGCTTGTCCGGCGTGGTGGCCTGGAAGGTGAACTCGATCGTCCACGAGATGAGGGCCGAGAGGATGCCGGCGTCGGGCACGGTCACGTACGAGCCGGTGTTGGGGGGATGGAAGCCGCCGGCGTGCTCGCGGTTCGCGGTGGAGGGCAGCTCGGTCTCGAGGAAGCCGGGACTCTCCGGTCCCTCGTAGCCATGCCGGAGCCGCACCAGCTGCGCCGTGTAGCGCGTGATCTGCTCGCAGCTGACGTGGATCGGCACGCGCTCGCCGGGCGCGAAGCTGAACTTCGACGTGTAGGCGAAGATCGCCGGGGCCGGCTCGACGGGCTCGCTAGCCGCCACGGAGCGCCTCGACCCGCTGCAGGAAGATCGCGTGGAGGGCGTCCTCCCACGAGGTGAACTCCTCGCCCTCGAGGAGCAGCGGGCGTGTCTTGTCGCCGCGGGTGATCCGCGCGATGCGCCACCGCCGGTCGGTCTCGACGCTGAGGAGCACCTCCTTGCCCTCGACGTCGGCGCCGCGCATGAAGATGAGCACGCGAGCGAGCCCGTCGGAGTGCGGGCCGAGCGGTCGTGCCGCGTGCTCGGCGACGAGCTCGTCGCTCAGCAGTCCCCGCACGCGCTCCCGCACGATCCGGTGGAAACGCTCCCGCACGATCTCGGCCCGGTCCGTGGTCCTGCCCTCCCGCGTTCGGCTCGACGGTCACACACCGTCCAGGCGGTGTCAACCGCCGCGCGCCGCAGGGCACGGCCGAATGCCGGCCGCGTAATCCGCCAGACGGGGTCGCCAACCGTGAACGTAGGGGTGCCAGGCACCGAATGGTGGTCGTGTGGCACTTCTGCGCGAGGTCGTGCGTGGATCGTTGCGGTCGAGCGCCTGAGGGCTCGCGCCGCCGACGCGTGGACCGTGCCACGACGGCCGAATCGCGTCACGTTTCGTACGAGAAGTGTCCGATCGGGCACGCGGTGCCGAATCGGACATCGCCCGGCGAAGCGATCCGAAACGCGCCGTCCCAGCTGGGTCGTCGGGCGTCGACTTCCGCGCGCTCTGTGCCCGAACAGCAACAACCACGCACGAAACGCCCCGATAATGTCCGATCGGGTGCCAGGCACCCGATCGGACACCGAAGGCGTGCTAGCGCTCGGCGCGCTCCGGCGGCCTTGACAGGCGTCAGCTGGCCACGCCGCAGAACCGCATCGCGGCGATTGCCAACGCCTGCGTGCACGACACCAGGTCGGCGATCGGGACGCGCTCCTCCGTCGTGTGCGCGAGCCTGATGTCGCCTGGCCCGAGGCAGATGGCCGGTATGCC
>JAXDLF010000108.1:0-2954 GCA_034666765.1 Chloroflexota bacterium | reverse complement strand
CAGGTCCCGTACATCGCGGTGGGGCTCCCGACCGCGACGTACTCGCCCGGAGCGCGCTCCTCGGCGACGAGCTCGGTCTCGCCCATGTCGTGCTCGACCATCGTGAATCGCAACGCGACCTTCTCCGCGTGCGTCACCGGCTGCAGTCCCTGGCGCACGCGGAGCACGAAGCGGTTGCGGCCGGGGATCGAGGTCGGCACGACGAGCTCCACGCGATAGGGCCCGACGTGCTGGGTCTGGTCGAACGCCGCGCCGCTCGGCTGGGCCGGCGGTGCGAGCGCGGTGAGGACGCCGGACGCGACGAAGACGCCGGCGAGCAGGACCGTCTCGATGATCGTGCCGCGGATCAGCCCCGCGCGCTCCGCACGCGGGCCGTAGCGCAGAAGGTTGAACGCGGCGACCGCGAGGATCAGGACGACGAGCGCGATCTTCGCCAGGAGCGCGATGCCGTACGGCGTCTCGACCAGGTCCTGGATGAGCACGAGGCGGTCGAAGGCCTGCAGCACGCCCGCGGTCGTGAGGAGCGCGACCGACGCGAGGGCCAGGAGCGAGAATCGCCAGACCGTCCTGCGGAGCGCGGCGCCCGTGCGATCGCCGGTCAACAGGTAGATCCAGAGGAGCGCGACGACGCCGCCGCTCCACGCGGAGATGGACACGACGTGCACCATGTCCAGGGCCATGTCCTTCACGTTGCCGAGCGCCGTCGCGTGCGACACGAGCGTCGCGGTGAGGGCGCCGGCGACGCCCGCGGCGGCCACGACGTAGCGGCGGACCCCGCCCGCGAGCTGGGGCGCGAGCGCGGCGATGACCGCCAGACCGGCGAGGAGCCGCAGGCTGAGGAACAGCTCGAGCCGCGGCGGCAGCCGATCGCCCTGGGCCACCACCATCGCGGCCGAGCCGATCGCGATCGCCGCGCCCGCGACGATCAGCAGCCGGCGTTCGCGGCGCTCCTCGACCGGACCGGTGGCGGCATGGACGAGCAGGCCGAACAGCGCGCAGCCGAGCGCGAGCGCGATGCCCGCGTAGGAGATCGCCCGCCCGGCCACCTCGAGGGGCGACGGCGGCGGCGACGCGTTCGGGACGTCGGGCAGCGCGGGCAGGGGACCGTTGCCGACCACGAACGCGAAGCTGCCCTTGGTCTCGTGGCCGTCGACCGCGGAGAGGGTGGTCCACGCGACGGTGTAGCCGCCGTCGCCGATCGGCTTGAGGCCGACCTTCAGCCCGTTCGGCTCGTCGGACGGCGCGACGTTTCCGAGGTCCCAGCGCTGCCCCGTCGCGTCGAGCACCTGGATGTCGCTGCCCTTCGGATCGGGCGGCTCGCTGAAGGCGATGCGCACCTCGGCCGGCGGCTTGACCAGGCGCGCGTCGGCCGCCGGATTGGACCGGACGTAGTTCGCGTGCGCCGTCGCCAGGCTGGGGAAGGCCGCCGCGCCCGCGATCGCGAGCGCGGCGGCCAGTGCCAGGATGCGCAGTCGGCTCACCGGCGCCGCAGCGCCGGGACGAGTGACGCGATGGACACGATGAGCGCGATCGCGCCGAGCGCGATCGCGATATTCAGCTTCGCATTGGCGTCGTCGAGCCGGGCGGCGAGGTCGCCCGCCGAGGGGAGCTTGCTCGGGAACTGCAGCGGGGCGATGTCCTCGATCGCGCCGAACCGGCCCGGACCGGATTCGAATTTCTCGTCGATCGCCATCGTGCCGACCGTGCCCGTGATGTGGAACGTGTAGTCGCCGACCTTCGTCGGGACGACCTGGCCCTGGTACTTGCCGGGCAGACCGAAGCGCGCGGCCACCGTGAGCGCCATGGTCGCGGAGCCGCCGCCGGCGACGAGGTCGGCCTTGAGTGTCTTCTCGAGCCCTTCGACGGCCTTCGTCGACGCGGTCTCGGTGACCGTGAGATCGAGGGCGTTGAGCTGGTTGACGTACGCCGGCTCGTTGATCCACCCGACGACGAACGTGTACGGCCCGACGGTCCGCCGCTCGTGCGCCGCGGCTGGGCTCGCGAAGATGCTGAGCGACACCACCACGACGGCGATCGCCGCCGCGATGGACAGGATCCGCGTCATGTGAACCCTCCTGAGTTCGTGACTACGCGAACGCGAGGAGGGCGGGGCGCGGCGGCGCGAGCGGCAGCCAGGCGCGCCATTCGGGTGGCGCGATGCGGATCGCGGCGAGGACCGCGATCGCTCGCCGCGTCGGGCGGGGAAGCCGCGGGACCAGGAGCGCGAGCGTCGCGAGGACGAGCGCATCGAGCTCGGCCCGGCCGGGCAGCTCGAGCGTCCACGCGGGACCTTCCGCGTGCCGGCTCAGCATCTTGAGGCGGAGCAGGAACAGCGGGTAGCGGTACGCCGCGAGCAGGTGATCGTGGATTCGCGGCGTCCCGGGGGGATCGACGTGCGGCGGCACGGCCAGGCCCGCCGCCGCCAGGGCGCTGCTTCCGGCGGCCAGCGCGAACACGAGCGCGCAGAGCCAGCGCATCACTGAGAGGGTACGTCCCGGCAGCGCCTGCAGATTCCCACGATCGCCGAATGCGCCAGATCCGGCTCGAATTTGTAATCGTCTCGAAGTCGCCTGGCCATCGCTTCGAGGGCGGGCGGGCGGACCTCGGTCTCGCTGCCGCACGACCGGCAGACCAGATGGCCGTGGGGGTGACTGTCGGCTCGATGCCACCGCGTCACCCGGTCGTCCAGGTGGGTGTGGGTGACGTACCCCAGGGCCTCGAGGGCTTCCAGGTTGCGGTAGACGGTCGACGGTCCGATCCGCGGGTACTTCGTGCGCACGCGCCGGGCGATGTCGTCGGCGGTGACGTGGTGCCGCGCCCGCTGCACGGCGTCGAGGACCAGCTGCCGCTGCAGCGTCAGCCGCCTGCCGCTCGCCCGGATCGCGTCCGCCAGGCTCATGAACGCAAGCGTGACGCAATCGGGAACGTATCGCAACAGCGCGCTATTGCGACAA